>CAZBYM010000457.1:0-3552 GCA_964495745.1 uncultured Chryseobacterium sp.
GCTCCGTGAAAACGTGTGTGGAGGAAGATTGCACCGGCACGTCCTGCTTCTTGAAAATATGCTTCAGGACTATCAGGCAAATCCATGTGCACAACAAAACGAACATCGGGTTTATCGATTCCCATTCCGAACGCATTTGTTGCGACCATTACTTTCGCTTTGTTCTCCAGCCATTGTTGCTGGCGGAGTTGACGTTCTTGTGCATTAAGTCCGGCATGATAATAGGTTGCTGAGATTCCAGAAGACTGCAAGAGCAAAGCAAGTTCTTGTGTTTTTCTTCGGTTGCGTACGTATACAATTCCGGAAGCCTGAACACGTTCAGCAAGTCGGAACAATTGTCCATTCTTGTCTTCAGTCTTACGAATGATGTAAGCAATATTGTGGCGGGCAAAACTTTGAGAAAAAACTTTTTTCGTTTTCGAAAATTTCAACTTCTCTTGAATGTCTTCGGCAACTTTTGGTGTAGCGGTAGCTGTTAACGCAAGAATAGGTTTGCCTGGAAGTATATCCCTGATCTCAGCAATATCAAGATAAGGCGGACGGAAATCATAGCCCCATTGAGAAATACAATGCGCTTCATCAACTGCTATGAAACAAACCTGCATTCTGGAAATGCGAACTCGAGCGATTTCTGTGTTGAGTCGTTCAGGTGACAAATACAGAAATTTTGTTTTTCCATAAACGCAATTGTCAAAGGCAACATCAATTTCTCGCTTCGACATGGATGAAGTAATTGCAATTGCAGAAATGTTTTGTTCCTTCAGTCGTTGAACCTGATCCAACATCAACGCGATGAGTGGTGAAACAACAATGCAGATTCCATCCATGCACATTGCGGGAACCTGGAAACAAAGTGATTTTCCTCCACCCGTTGGAAGTAGCGCGAGTGTGTCATGGCCCGCCAGAACACTTTCTATAATATCAAGTTGAAGTGGACGAAACTCTGAGAATCCCCAATATTCTTTGAGTATATCATTCGGAGTTTTCACGCTCAGTTATTATTGAAAAACAAAAACGACAGACATTCTCCACACGAGATTTTTGTCTTTACAAACAGGTGGCAGCCACGCGGGCATTTCGCTTACAATTTTGATAATCTTGTTTTTCAAATCTTCAGTTAATGCAGCATCATCAACATTTATTCCAATGGTCTTGTAAGTTAATGGATCAACATCAAATACTGCCAGCACAGAAGTTCCTTTCAATCGCTGACGTTCTGTTTCAGTGAAATCAGACTTAATTCTCATCTGGATGTATTCTTGCTGAAGCATGTTTCCTCCGAAGAAACGAGGGCCGCAGATTAATCCTTGCACACGCATGGAATCGCAGAATGTCTCTTTGTGTTTGTCGAAATCCAGTGTTTGAACGAGTATTCCTGCTGTATCTGCCGAGTAGTAATTCCAGATTCCGGAAGGAAATCCATTCGTGTATTGTCCTTCGACATACTTGTTGCCGTACTTTGTAAATCGAACGTACTTTCCGTGTTTGTCTCCCGCGGGATTACGGTAATAGTCTTCGTTTTTCTGTCCGGCTTTATAAACAGTAGTTACGTGAATGGTGTCCTGAGCAATCGCGAAGGTGGAAATTGTGAAAGCAAGAAGGAAAATGAGATGTTTCATAGGTTGATCAAATATACACTACCTGCAAGTTCTATGCCGCTGAAGTTGACAATTAAAGTCGTTGTCCTGTCATTAGTTTGTGGTAATTCACGTGCTGGTACCTTTTCATAGTGTGGAAATCATTGAATTTCAAAAACATTTCCTTGTTTTCAACTTTCAATTTAACGGCGTCATCGTGAAAATTACAATACGGCGCGTTGCGTAACGTTCCCCATGAAACGGAAACTCTCCCGATCAATAAACTGGTCGCATTAAGATTTGTATTCTTCAATTCAATGAAGCGTGTTGGAAGTGCTCCGCATACAAGACACTCGTGTTGCCAGATACTTTGATCCATAACTTTACATTTGAATTCTGTGTCTGGTTTCACGTCATGAATGGTATATGCGCGAAGCTTATTCTCGTGAGAAATCAACCAGCTGCAACATACGTGACATTCCACTTGTGAATTTTCATCTTTTGAAGAAAGATTCATTTCACTTCCTCGCCCAACTTCCTGGTGGCAATACGGACATTTTCCAATTCGTTGTGTGAAAACAGTAAACATTCCTGCTCCAAAAATCACTACTCCAATTCCAATCCCGGTATAGAACAACCACGACCATTCGAGCCCTTGACCGATTGCAGCAATTATGCCACCAATAATCACTCCGGCAACAATCATCCCGAATGTGGTTTTCAGACGTACTCCAATTGGTGCGTTGGTCAGCTCTGTTCCATTCGGTGGGTAGTATGGAACAATATGTCCTATGTAATTGTTCGTGTAATTTACAGTTTCATCCATGCGAAGGTCTTATACTGTAAATATAACCTTCATTTGTAGCAGTCGAAAATTGAAAGTGGACAATTGCAAATTTTTCAATTATTCATCCAACCCACACGCATCCTGCATATACGAATTTGTCTCTTCGTGAAACTTGTAATTAATGGTGTACTTACTATTCTCCCACCAGAATTTAGTTCTTGTTTTTGGTCTGTTCCCAACTTCATTCATGGTTTCACAATCGTAAATGCGGCCGTTGATCATGGTGTATTGCACGTACTGTGAATTCTGAATATTTTCCAACGGATTCTTATCAAGAACAATTAGATCTGCAAGTTTTCCATTTTCAATTGAACCGATTTGCTTGTCCATGCCAATTGTCCAGGCGCCATTCATTGTTGCACAACGAATCGATTGCATGTTCGACATTCCTCCTTGAGCAAACATCCACATTTCCCAATGAGCCCCAATGCCATGAATCTGACCATGTGCTCCAAGATTTACTTTCACTCCTGCATCAGCAAGTTTCTTGCACGATTGAGCAATGAGAATGTGCCCGTTGTCATATTCTTCTTGCGGAATCATTTCTCGGTCGCGTGAACGTGAATCGATCATTCCACGCGGGTAAAAATTCAGAAGACGTTTGTTCTCCCAAACATTGGTTTTTTCGTACCAGTAATTTTCTCCATTCTTTGCGCCATATGCCACGATGAGTGTAGGAGTGTAGGCTGTTTCTGAAGCACTCCACAATTTCACAACATCATCATAAAGAGTCGCAACAGGGATATTGTGTTCAATCGTTGTGTGACCATCAAGTATCATTGTCATGTTGTGAAAGAAGAATGATCCGCCTTCAGGAACAACCATCATATTCAAAACGCGTGAAGCTGCAATAACCTGTTGGCGTTGTTCGCGTCTCGGTTGATTATAACTTTTCACAGAGAACGCACCGCAAGCTTGTGTGCGGTAAACAGCAGATTTTGCATCATCGTAATTGTTGATGGTTGCTTTCATGTCTGCTTCTGCACCGTAAAGAATCCAGCCGGTAGAAAATATTCGTGGTCCAACCATGTTACCCGTGCTTACCGCTTCAGCTTGCGAAAACACCATTTCTGTATTAGAAGATGGATCATGAGTAGTAGTAACCCCGAACGCAAGATTCGTGTAATA
>CAZBYM010000458.1:0-3547 GCA_964495745.1 uncultured Chryseobacterium sp.
TTAACTAAAGTGACAAAAAATACACGAGAAGACTTGGATTACAACATAGAAGGCATGTAACAATTTTGTGGAAAGTAATGCTGCTAATTAGAACGAGAAGTTCATGCTCGCGCTAGGCATGATCGGTAACTGATTCACCCGTTTGAAAGCAATCCGGTCGAAATAGAAAACGTTTTCGCGGTTATACGAGTTTGTACAGCCAATAGCGACTTCAAGCTTTGAAAACTCACTGAATTCCCACCATTTCTTGATCGTAATGTCGAGGCGGTGATAAGTTGGAAGCTGGTGTGAATTCAAATCTCCGTACAGAATTCCAAGATCTCCGTTCGCTGTGACGTAATCAGTAGTAATGTCGTCGAAGTTTACGCTTTCGTAAAATCCTTGAGTTGGTGTGAACGGGAAACCGGTTCCGAAATTCCAGCGAACATTTACCTCCCAATTTTCGTCTTTCCCGAAAACGTAGGCACCAACAAGATTCACATTGTGGCGACGATCGAAATTCGGGCGATAATTTTGGATTCCGTCCCAACGCGTTACGAATCCATATGAATAAACAGTCCAGATGTAGATATTCTTGAACTCGTACTTCATGACAAAATCAATTCCGTATGCGCGACCGGTTTCAATAATGAAATCCTTTTTCAAGATGTCTGGTTTCGCAGCGTTGTCTTGAGAATCTTCGTACAGTTTGTTTCTGTTGATGTTCGTCAACTGGCGAAAATCTTTCAAGTATCCTTCCAACGTAAACTCAATACTTCCCCATTTTTGTGTGGAGTCAATTGGATCCCACTCAATACCAAAAATGTAGTGGTTTGCTTTTTGAAGTTTGTGTGTTACGTCAATTTCTTCTCCATTTTCATTCACAAATGTTTTTGGAAGATTGTCGGAGCCCGAAAGAATTCCATAGAACAAATTCACCACGTCACGATCTGAGGTTGCAGCGATAAGATTCTGCGAATACATTCCAACAGCACCACGAATACGGATCTTTTCAGTGAGATTGTATTTAAATGCCAGACGTGGTTCAGGAGAAACGTTATTCAACGAAGCATAGTAATGAATGCGGAATCCAGGCTCAAGAACCAGAGTGCGCGGTTTCAATGAGTCTTTGCTCATGTTTTTTGACACCATCTTGTACTTGAAATACGCAGCGAATTCAGTTGTGTTTTCATCCTGCGTGATTGTTCTGTGAACACTATTTTCAAATTCGAAAACAGTTTTGTAACCCAGAACTTCAATTCCGTAATTGACAACGTTCTTCCGTTGGAAATATGTGAAATTCAAACCAAGGTTGAATCCGTCAACATCATCTTTGCGAGGAGAATAATTTTCTTCTTCAAAAATGACTTTGTATTTCGAATAAGCAAAGTTTCCTCTGATGAGTGTTGTAGACGCATTTGGAACGACCTGAAATGAGCTTCCAAATCCCCAGGAATCCCAAGCCAGATCAGCAGAGCCTTTGTACTTCGTTACGCGGTCGTTAAAATTAAATCCAAACAAAGTAAGTTTTGATCCGCCAGTACTGTTGAAAGAAACTTTTCCGTAATAATCGTTGAAGTTGAATGGCAATCCGTTCGTGTCAACGTAAGAATATAAAAACTTCGATGTTTGTGCCAGGTAAGAGTTTTTGGCAGAAAGCATATAACTTATTGATCCGCGTCCTGCTTTTTCATCCATGCGGACAATCGGACCTTCAAACATGAGCTTGGCGCCGAAAGGGGAAACAGTAACTTTTCCACCGAAACGTTTTCTGTTTCCATCACGTGTTGAAATATCCATGACTGAGGAAATCCGTCCGCCATATTCTGCGTTGAATCCTCCTGTGTAAACGTCCATGTTCTTGATGATGTCTGTATCAAAAACAGAGAAAAGTCCAATCGAGTGGAATGGATTGTAAATGATCATTCCGTCGAGAAGTACTTTGTTTTGAATTGGCGTTCCTCCGCGAATGTAAAGTTGTCCGCCTTGGTCGCCCGAACTAACAACGCCAGGAAGTACTTGTACGGATTGTGCGATATCGGCAACACCACCAACAGCTACAACGCGATTGATGTCTTTTCTGTCCATTGAATTTTTTCCAACTGCAGGATTTTCAAGCTTCTCGCCTTTCTCGCCTTTGATGACAACTTCTTTCATCACACGCTGCTTGATCGTAAGATTTTGCGTCAGGATTTGTCCGGCAGTTACAGTGATTACAATTTTCGATGGTTCGAAACCGGTCGTCTGCGCAACAAGAGTGTATGTTCCTGCAGGAATTTTAGTCAATGAATAGAATCCGTTGACATCTGTTTGTACACCGAATGCGGTTTTCTCCAGGTAAACGAGTGCAAAAAGAACGGCCTCTCCGTTGCTTTCATTGTAGACGGTTCCACGAATGGTAGCTGTCTGCGAATTGAGGGTGCACGCTGAAAAAATCAGGGCCAGAAATCCAATGAAAAACTTGTGCATTTGAGTGTATTGAGCGATCCCGGCAAAAGTAAGGTTTCCCTTACAACATTTGATGGAACTTTGACAGGTGGCCAGAATCAAGCGTTAGGTGGTTGTTCGAATGTTTTTCTACATCTCGCTCATTTGAATTATCTTACTGAATTCCAGATCATTAATCGGCATAACGGACAGTCTTCCAATGCGTATTAACGGAATTGTAGCAAGCGATTTCTCCTTTTTCATATTGGCCAGAGTAACGGAATTCTTCAGTTTTTTCTTCGGTTTCAAATCAACAACGCTCCAATCTTCTTCTGTTGTCGGATCTTGATACGCCTCTTTTGTAACCTGAGCGATACCAACAATTTCAAGGCCTTCATTGCTATGGTAAAATAGAACCAAATCGCCTTTCTTCATGGCACGCAAATGAAGTCGTGCGGCATAATTTCTAACTCCGTCCCAACAAGCGTTACCGTCTTTTACGAATTGTTCCCAAGAGTATTTGAACGGTTCCGACTTAACCAACCAGTATTTCATAGAATTAACAAGGTTATGTTCCAAATATCGGAAAGTCTGATTGCAAAAAACGATTGGATTGTTAAATTTGTATCGGGCACCCCTTAATTTGGTACGGATAATTTATGAGAATAGCACCAACCAAGCATACACCTCTGGTGGATGTGGACGAACAGACATGGAAAATACTGATAGCGGGTGTCAGCATTCCTGAAAATGCTTATTTGCATTTCAAACCTCTTGAAGATTTACTGAACACATTGACTCCGGAAAAAACGGAGATGGTGAGTTTTACGTTTCGACTGGAATACATGAATACGCTTTCTTCCAAAGCATTTCTTGACTATTTGCGGATTGTAAAAGATTTACGGCAAATTCCAATTTCAGTTACCTGGGAGTATTACTCTGACGATGAAGAAATGAAAGATCACGGTGAAACATTTTCTGAAATCATGGATATTCCTTTCACATATCGTTCCGTAGATCCTGAAACCCGAAGAGAAAGTCGCCGCTGATACTTAGTGGAGAATCTTGTACACCATTTCTTTCAGAAGTTGACCCTGATCCGCACTCACGCTGTCAACACCTTTTGATTTCAAATCGAATT
>CAZBYM010000459.1:0-3539 GCA_964495745.1 uncultured Chryseobacterium sp.
TTTTTCTTCCATTGCGCTTTTTGCGATTTGAACCACCAGCCTTTGGTGATGAATGCTTCAAGATACGGATGCACACAAAGTGTTACTTCCGGCTCGTTCTGTTCTTTCAGGATGTAACGTAAATTGTTTTCAATCTGATCGATGATAAGAACGCTTGCCTGAATTTCTCCAGTGCCTCCGCAAGTCGGACATTTCTCAGCCGTGTCAACATTCGTTTCCGGACGAACACGTTCGCGCGTGATTTGAATCAATCCGAATTTGCTCGGAGGAAGAATCGTGTGTTTTGCACGATCCGTTTTCATTTCATCACGAAGTTTGTTGAACAATGCTTTACGATTCGCCGGAGAATGCATGTCGATAAAATCAACGACAATAATTCCACCCATGTCACGTAATCGCAATTGCCGTGCAACTTCGATTGCTGCTTCCAGGTTTACATCAAGAGCATTTCCTTCCTGATCGCTTTGCGACTTGGAACGATTTCCGCTATTCACATCAACAACGTGCAACGCTTCCGTATGCTCGATGATGAGGTATGCGCCACTCTTCATGGTAATTGTTTTACCGAAGAGCGCTTTAATTTGTTTTTCAACTCCCGTTGCTTCGAAAATCGGCACGGAGCCTTTGTGCAATTTCAGGATCTTCTCCTTGTCAGGCGCAATAGTCTGGAGATACTCACGAATTTCATCATGCATGCGCTCATCATTAATATGAATAGCGCTGAACGATGCGTTGAGCATATCCCGCAAAATAGCTGAAGTGCGATTGATCTCACCAAGTACACGGTAAGGTGGTTTTGCTTTTGTAAGTTCTTCGAAACAAGTATTCCACTTGCTTACAAGATCGTTCATGTCGGCATCAAGATCAGCAACACCTTTTCCTTCAGCCACTGTCCGGACAATTACTCCGAAATTTTTTGGCTTGATAGATTGAATGAGTCGCTTTAATCGCTCGCGTTCTTCGCTGCTTTTTATTTTCTGAGAAACAGAAACTTTATCAGCGAATGGAATCAAGACGATATACCTTCCTGCAATCGAAAGTTCGGATGTGATCCTCGGACCTTTTGTTGAAATAGGTTCTTTGGCAACCTGGATGAGAACAGGTTGATCCGTTTGGAGTACGTTGGCAATCTTTCCGTCTTTGTTTATGTCCTGCTCCAATTTGAAGTACGCCAGTGCAGCATGTTTCTGCTTGCCGGTTACCGTCATTCGGACATATTTGTTCAAGGAAAGTACCTGCGGACCGAGGTCAAAATAATGCAGGAAAGCATCTTTTTCATAACCGACATCCACGAAAGCTGCATTCAGCCCTTGCATGACCTTGCGCACACGACCCAGATAGATATCACCTACAGCAAACTGCGTATTGGTTTTCTCACGATTGAGTTCAACCAAACGTTTGTCGCTGACAAGGGCGATAACCACTTCGGATCCTGATGCATCAATGATCAGTTCGTTGGACACGTTTTTAATTTTAGATGCGTGAATGCGCAGAAAACCCGCACCATGTGGTGCAGGCTTCTACGCGTGATTTGAGAAATATAGAGGGAACACTGAACTGTGAACGATTGAACACAGAACGGTGAACTGTTTTATTTCTTTTTGTGACGGTTCTTCCGGAGGCGTTTCTTCCTCTTGTGAGTTGCCATCTTATGACGTTTGCGCTTCTTTCCGCTTGGCATAAAAACTGTTTTAATTCGTTAGTACTTCTTGTTTCTTCATTGAACTCTTTATTCACCCGGTTTGAGTGATTCAAGAGCCTTTTCTATTTCCGCTTTCATTACCGGATCATCAGTAACAGCAGCGTACGCTTCAAGGTGAAAAATCACCTGTGTTGTGTCATTTTGTGCTTCAAACAACTCAGCGAGGCTGAGATGAATGGCATATAACTCCGGCTTCATTGCCAGTACACGTTTGTACCGTTCAATTGCCTTATCATATTGTTTCGATCGCACTGCAAAATCTGCGAGAGCGAGTTGAACATTCATATGAGAAGGATCCGCTGTTTCAACTTCACGTAGCAAAGTAATCCCTTTCATCGGATCACTTGTCCCATCTACAATCGCTATTCCCAATCCGACTTTCGCATCGAGATTTGCCGGCTCGAGCTCAAGCGCCTTCGAGAAACATCTGATCGCCGATTCATAAAGTGATGGAAGATGATCTTCGTGATCTTGAAAAGATGCAGCAGAGCGATACCGTTCTCCAGCAGCCATCCAATCAGTTCCAGAACCACTGTTCTGTTGGGCTTTTTGTTCTGCATAAAAAGCTGCAAGAACATATTTCCCGGAACGACCAAGATACTTCACCAGCGAATCATACAATTGTCCGCGGTGCACGATATCGTTTTCACCTTTGATTGCCTGTTCAAGTGATGCAATCACTCCAGACTGATCTGGCTTAAGCGAGTTTCTTTCTTCCTTCACAACATCCTCGAGCTTCAACCCATTAGGTTGTTGCGACACTTCAGACTTTTTGCCTGTTGATGGAGTTGTATTTACAAAACCTAAAAGAACGATAGTTATTACACACGCACCCAGTATCACCCAATGTGAACGACCTAAACTGCGCATGGTTGAATGATTATTCGCCTACTTTGACATTCTTCTTCACGCGATCAACAAAAGTTTTTGCTGGCTTGAACGCGGGAACATTGTGTGCTGGAATAATTACAGTAGTGTTTTTGGAAATGTTACGCCCGGTTTTTTCTGCACGACGCTTCACGACAAAACTTCCAAATCCACGGAGGTATACGTTATCCCCTTTTGCAAGAGAATTCTTGATCACTTTCATAAATGTTTCAACTGAATGTTGCACCTGGATTTTTTCAATACCAGTCTTCTCTGCAATTTCTGATACTACTTCTGCTTTAGTCATGCTATAAATTATTTATTTTCAAGGGTTTACCTGCTGTATCGAACGTTTTCGAGGGTGCAAAATTACGATTTTTCGACTATCACCCAAATTTTGAGCCTACTTTTACTACGGAACTTTCAGAATGTCAATGGATTTCGCTTCAGAATTGATTGTTTGGTATCGCAAAAACAAGCGAAATCTGCCGTGGCGAGGGACAAAAGACCCCTATAAGGTCTGGCTTTCGGAAATTATCCTCCAGCAAACCCGCGTCGAGCAGGGAACCGCTTATTATCACGCATTTATCGAGAATTATCCAAGTGTGCAAACTTTGGCCGCTGCATCGGAAGACGAGGTACTAAAGACTTGGGAAGGATTGGGCTACTATTCCCGTGCAAGAAATCTTCATTCTACAGCGCGAAGAATAGCAAATGAGCTTCACGGCAAATTTCCATCAACGCATGAAGGTTTGTTGCAACTAAAAGGAGTGGGCGATTACACGGCTTCAGCTATTTCTTCGATCTGTTTTGGCGAAGTGCAACCGGTTGTTGATGGCAATGTCTATCGCTTTCTTTCAAGATACTTTGGGATCAAAACTCCAATTGATTCCACAAAAGGCAAAAAGGAATTTCGCGAGCTCGCGGCTGAATTAATTTCACATAAAGATCCGGCATCATTCAATCAGGC
>CAZBYM010000460.1:0-3538 GCA_964495745.1 uncultured Chryseobacterium sp.
GTTATACTGAGGCATATGAAAATCTGGGTGACGCATATGTGATGACGGAGCAATTTGACAGTGCGGCAAAATACTACGATGGTCTGATGCTGAAAAACGGAAAGTCTGCGCCGCTGATGATCAAACTTGGCAACGTGAATTTCGGGAAGAAGGATACGCTTCAGGCAATTTCCTGTTTTGAAGAAGCAACGAAATTGGACACAACGTCGATTGAGGCGTTGAATAAGTTAGCCAATGTGACCGGAATGTATGGACAATATAGCCAATCGAATCAGGCTTTCGCGCGAATCGCAAGGTTGAGTCCGAATGACCCATCGCCGTATAAAATGATGTACACGAACTATCAATTGCTGGGAGATTCTGTGAACATGAAAATTGCAGCACAGGAATACTACAAGCGAGGCGGAAAATAAATTGTTGTCATTGGATTTCAACGACGGTGTTCAGAATTTCTTTCGCTGTACGACATTGCAGCGTGTATATTCCATCCGGCAGCATTGCATTGCATTCGTGGTTGGTTCCTGAAACATGCTCTTCGAGCCAAACAACTTGTCCCAGGACATTTGTTAACGTTATCGTTGCATCATCCTGATAATTTCCGAACTGAATCAGAAAATTTCCATGTGACGGATTAGGGAAAACAGATATCGTTCCAACAGAATTTTCAAACGTAGAATTGAACAGATTGACTATAATGACGATTGTGTAAGTATTGAGACATCCATTCGCACTTAATACAGTAAGTGTTATTGTGTAAGATCCCTGTGAAGAGTATGTGTGCTGTGGATTCTGTAGTGAAGAAGAAGTGAGATCGCCAAAATCCCATGTCCACATCACGATTGGTGCGCCACTTGAGGTATAAGAACTGTCGGTAAATTGAACAGGCTGTCCCGAGTAAATTGGAGTTGGCCATGTACCATATGCAGTAACCAGTTCAACAATTATTACCTGTGTTGAAGTGTCTGCACAACCCGTATTTGGATCGACGATCAACGTTACCGTGTATGTTCCTGCAGAAGAATAATTCCATGAAGGATTAATCATGGTGGACGTGTCGTTTGTAATAGTCGTGTCACCAAAATCCCAGAGATAAGTTGTGGCTCCTGAACTGTTATTGCTGAACTGAACAGTGCTGCCAAAACAAGTTACCGCTGGTCCTGTGAAATTTGCGGGTGTGATTGGAGTGCATGTCACAACCGGAAAAGGATAATCGCGAAGTATTTCTCCGATTTTAATTCCGTTTCTGAATTCTTCGCAACGCACGCCGGCTGCGAATAATCCTAAGTTAGGTGGTGTTCCGATAATGAAACCGGTTTGAGCATTCATGGTAAGATTTGCTCCACCGCATGCGTTGATTGCGCTGTAACCTCCAACCCAATTCACAAGAGAAAAAGTTGCAACTCCCGCAGGAAATGTTGGAGGCGCATCGATGTAAGGTGTGTAGTAGGAAAAAACCAATGAATCACCATCCGCGTCTGTAGCACCGTAATCGAAATTCATTGGGCTTCCCTGACAAACGAAAGGAGGAGGCTGACGATTCCAAACAGGACTTGAATTAAAACCATTCACAGTTTGCGGAGGAATGTATGTGTAAAGTGACATTCCGTTAGCAAGTGGATTCGTAATGTTCGCGAGCGAAGCTTGTCTGCAGCAATACTGATAATAGAGGTGGTAGCCTCCTGATAAGTCAGGAAGATTACTTACAATCGTAGAATACCATCCTTCTTCAACACACGCCGCGTTTGCATTTACACATGGCAGATAAGAATTCACAGGTCTTGTTGAGTCGAGAGTTATTGTCATGTTTTTACTCGGTGCGAATAGATTTCCGTTAACATCTCTGACTTGGATAGTCACAGTGGAAGGAAATGTCGCATTGAACGGAGAACAATCGCGATAAAGTAATAGTGTCACTTCGTACGTAGAATCTGAGATATGACGATACATGATAGTGCCGCCCAAAACATGAGTCGCATTTGCGTTTGATACCCATAGTAACAACGAAACGCATGAAATGATGAAATTGCGAAGAGTCATCCTGCAATTTACGAAATCAAGTGGATATGCAATTCAACCCTGCGGAGCGCCACTCATCCTGTTTTGACAAATAATCCATGATTCTTCAATACATTTGGGCACAATTTTTCAACTTATGAAAACAAAAGCAATTTTATTGGGATGCGTTGCGTTAGGTGCAGCTTTTTCATTGTTCAATTGTGGTCCAACTGAAACCAAAGGCAATGAAGCAAATTTGTCGGTGCAAGTTGATTCGTTTCTCGTGAAGTATAATAACACGTACAAAGAATTGACAATTCTCGCTAACGAAGCCCAATGGCAATTCCTTACTCACATGGTGAAAGGGGATACTGTTGCGGCTTTCAATGCAAAGGTCGCTTCAAAGGCCATTGCAAATTTCACAGGTAGCAAATTGAATATTGAAACTACCAGAGCATTTCTTGCAAACAAGGATCAGTTGACTCCACTCCAAATTGAGCAGTTGGATCATATCATGTATTTCGCAGGCGCGAATCCAATGACTGAAGAGGCTACGGTAGAAGAGAAAATAAAAGCAGAAGCAGCGGCTACAGAAAAACTCTATGGGTTCAAATATATGCTTGATGGAAAGGAAGTGACTAAGAATGACATCGGCCATATTCTGGGAGAAGAAACCAATGAAGCTAAGCGACTCGATGCGTGGGTTTGTGCAAAAAGCGTAGGTGTTGATTTGCATCAACCTTTGGAAAATCTTCGCATGTTGCGCAATCGCACTGTGCAAGGATTGGACTATCCGGATTACTTCAGCTATCAGGTTGCAGACTATGGAATGAGTTCTGATGAAATGATGACGCTGCTTCGTCAAATCAATGATGAAATTTATCCGCTCTATCGCGAACTTCACACTTGGGCGCGATACGAATTGGCAAAAAAATATCAGGCCAAAATTGTTCCGGAATATCTCCCTGCGCATTGGCTACCGAATCAATGGGGACAAGATTGGAGCGACCTGGTGAATGTTGAAGGTTTTGATCTTGACAACATCATGCAAGAAAAAAAGTACGACAGCATGTGGGTTGTTCAACAGGCTGAACGATATTATGTAAGTATGGGTTTCGACCCACTTCCAAAAGTATTTTATGACAAGTCGGATTTGTTTCCTGTTCCTGCGAATGCCGGTTACAAGAAAAATGATCACGCTTCAGCTTGGCATATGGACTTGGACAATGATGTTCGTTCACTGATGAGTGTTCAGGCAAATGCACATTGGTATGAGACAACACATCACGAGCTTGGGCATATTTATTATTACATGCGTTACAGTACAGATACAGTTCCATTCATCTTGCGTGAAGGTGCAAATCGCGCTTACCACGAAGCGCTGGGAACAATGTTTGGAATGGCTGCAATGCAAAAGCCTTTTTTGGAAGGACTTGGACTTGTAGATCCGGCGATAGGGATTGATACGACGCAACAATTATTAAAAGAAGCACTGCGCTATATCGTAGCGCTTAACTGGCAGGCTGGCACGATGAGTGAATTT
>CAZBYM010000461.1:0-3529 GCA_964495745.1 uncultured Chryseobacterium sp.
AAGACGTAATTCTTTGATCATTGTACATTGTACGTTTGGCATTGAACATTAATCATCGAACAATGAACAACTCTCAATATTCAACATTCAATGTTCAAATAAGGAAGAAGCATCAGAAGACGTAATTCTTTGATCATTGTACATTGTACGTTTGGCATTGAACATTAATCATCGAACAATGAACAACTCTCAATACTCAACTTTCAATGTTCAAATAAGGAAGAAGCATCAGAAGACGTAATTCATTGAACATTGCTCATTGTACGTTTGGCATTGCACATTAATCACCGAACAATGAACAACTCTCAATATTCAACTTTCAATGTTCAAGTAACGAAGAAGCCTCAGAAAACGTAGCTCTGGAAAATTGTCAATTGATAATTGAAAATATTTTCGGAATTATTGTTTCCAAACCTTTCGCACTTCACGTCCTTCTGGTGTGTCGATTGCGACAAAATATGCTCCCGCCGCGAGTTCTGAGAAATCAAGCACCGCATTTGTTCCTGTAAACTGTGAACGCATTACAACAGCTCCCGCAACGTCAATCACTTCAATCGTAGCTGTCGTCGCAGCATCCGTCAAGATGAAAATGAAATCCGTTGTTGGATTCGGATAAACATCGAAATCCTGTTGCCCATTATTTTCATTCGGGCCGTCGGAAAGAATCACGATGCAATTATCAGGATCTGGATTTTCATTTGGCGACAATTCAGTTTCGTCTGATCTCGTTGCTGTTTCAATCGGAGTTTCGCTGGCCAAAAGCGGTGTTTCCACAATTGGATTTACACTCACCGTTGATACAATGACGTATTGACAACCCGCAGGAGAAATTAATTTGTTCGAGTGAACAATTGTAGAAGTAATGTTCTTCTCAATAGTTCCATCCGAAAATATAATACTCTCATTCATCCCAACGCTTACAAATTCTCTCACTGTATCAATCGGATTCACAAATACGGAAGTCAAAATAATTGTATCAGACTCTACACCGGAAATCTTACTTGTTTGTGTAAAAGGCAAGATGATATTTGTTTGCGTTGTGCCGTCAGGAAAAGTTAATGTTCCTCCGTAACAAACACTTGCATTTGCTTTTTGTCCAATAGCAGCCAATGGAGTATCACTTGTTAGAATGACTTTTCCATCTCCAATCCAATTGGAACGTTTACCATCCAATGTAAAATTGGTAAGCGTTCCTTCATTGCCATTTCCGGACTTATCGTGCAGAATTGTAACATCTGAATTCTTTGCACCACCGATGCCCTGATTAAAATCGTAATTCATGATCAGGTTGGCATGTTCTCCAGTGATGTTCTTTTTGTAATTCGATTTGATTTCAGAATCAGTTCGCGCCTCACTCCACAATCGCGCTTCATCAATAGCACCATTGTAATATTGAAAGCCGTCAGGACGTGAACCAAGAACCATCAGACCACTAGTTCCTGTTGTAGAAACTCCACCATCATGACCTTCCTGTAACTCACCATTGAAAAACACTTCTGGTGTCAACGTTGCTGAAGTCCATCTTGCGACAACATGTGTCCATTCGTTAAGTGGCATTTTATCGTTGGTAGTGAAACTATGTGTAGTTCCATCGATCACTACATAGAAATAAATTCCGTTCGCATCGCCGGTAGAAACAGCGGCAAAATTCTCCGATGAAGATTGCGCGAAAAATATCCGGCTGAAGTTGGCCTTTTTAGTATTGATCCACGCCTCAAACGTAAAATCATTGGATGCCAGATCATCGAAAAGTGCCGGAGCTTTGTTGACAATAACCATGTCATCAGTTCCATCGAAATCCAAAGCATTACCAGAGAACTGCGAAAACGCGGGAGAACAAAGAAGAAGTGCTGAAAAAAGGGAGAAGCGTTTTAATAACATGTCAAGTGTTTTTATCATCCAACTACAGCATCAAATTCCGCATGATTAGATTATTCATCAATAATCAGAATTCTTAGCGCCGAATAGCTTTATTATAACGAGTTACGAATCCAAAAGTTACATCCATTAAGTAACCAAAAAGTGCCAAACTTGCCATTTTCGTCAGAATATCCCCTACCTTTTGAGTTCAAAGGAGTAAAACGCTCAAAATATTTGTTCCAGACAACCGTTACTTGCTTGTTGAGTCTTTACTAAGAGAAATTTATGTCTAGAATTCAAAAAATACTTGTCGTACTTCTGCTCATCTTTCTGGTCGATGATGTAAACGCACAGCGCAATTGGATTTGGCGTGGCCGTAATCTTGAAATTGCAACGGACTACAATTCCTGCTTGATTGGACTCAAAGATTCTATAGGTAATTGGAGGGTGCAACCTCAATACACGTATCTGGTAGAAAGCAGAGTCAATTGTTACACTGTTGGATTGAACGGTAAATATGGAATCATTGATACCAATGGAACTTACCTCATTCCTATGATGTATGACGACATTTATCTTCCTGCTCAAGGAGAATATTTCGATGCCTCACATTTTCTTTTCGTAGTTCAACTTGGTTTGAAATGCGGCGTTGTTGACACACTTAACAAAGTTGTTGTTCCAATAAAATACGATTACGTTCATGTAAACGAAGACTCCACCATTTTTGCAAGGATCGGAAAAAATGATTGGTACTTACATCACGCAAATGGAGAAGTATTTCATGTGCCAATCAAAAGCACTCGCAAACCAAGTTTTCTTGATCATCACCTTTACGAGATTACAAAAAAACGTTTTTTTAGACCGGACTTGCAAGGAGTAATTGATGGTAGTTGCAATATCATTTTGCCAGTACAATTTGATTACATCGATGTTTTTAGTTCAACCAAACTAATTCTGGTGGATCAAAAAGACAAGTACGGGTATTGTGACTACAAGGGCAACGAAGTTTGGCCCAAAATATTCTCATATTCTTATTCAATCTATGAATATTCAAACAACAGCATGGGTTGGCAATCAGTTGGAGTTGCAATAGTCGATAAGAAATCAGGACTGATCAATTCTAAGGGCGATACGGTTCTGCCGTTCATTTATGATTTCATCGTACCGTTTCAAAATAAAACGAACTATGGAGAAAATCTGTTATGGCAAACAACACAGAATGGCGTTTACGGAATTTATGACATTAACAACGGCTGGGTCATACAACCGGTCTACGATTCCATCATTACTCTGATTTGTTATGAGCAAGAATCCGATTCTTCGATGTTAGGAATTCTGGCAGCACGTGCCAATGGAAAATGGGGATTGATTACCACCACAGGAGAAACTATTCTGCCCTTTCGGTATGAGCAAATGGATAGAACCGGTGAAGACAAGTATTTATTTCGCGTGAATGATTCTCTACTCTTTTTCAATATTACACGAGGTTATATTCGAGAGCAACTGATGAGACAAGTACTTGATGGAACTGAGAGCAGCGTTTATGTGCATGGTTCCGGCGGGAAACAAGTAAAAGATTATCCGCCAGGAGGCCAATTCGCGAAATACAAAGGCAGAAATGGTTCACTGGTTTATTATCATCCGGATTATTGCAGCGACACAATAAAAA
>CAZBYM010000462.1:0-3511 GCA_964495745.1 uncultured Chryseobacterium sp.
GGTGTCAATGGAGATGGCTTTGGGATAATGAACGGATCACAGGCGGAAAGCTAGACGACGCGCCATAGGAGTCAGCGAGACAGACAAAATGAAAGCCAGCACTAAGGCAAAGGCGACTATTATGTACTCTAGCAGCAAAGCTGCTCGCCGTTTCGCGTGGGTTTAGCTTTTCCCTTTGCGCCGTTCGCCGTGCCAAGCGCCGCAGGCTAGCACCAAATCGCTATCTTCGCTCTACCTAAATCACCTCTATGATCACACGCCCTTTCAACTTCAAAAAATGGATCGACGAAAACCGTCATCTCCTGAAACCGCCTGTTTCGAACAAAGTCGTTTATAAGGATGCCGAATTCATCATCATGGTTGTTGGCGGACCAAACTCACGAAAAGATTATCACTTCAACGAGAGTGAAGAGTTTTTCTATCAACTTGAAGGTGATATTAACGTTACAATTCAGGAAGAAGGCAAAGCGGTGAATGTTCAGATCAAGGAAGGAGAAATTTTTCTGCTTCCTCCGAATGTTCCTCATAGCCCTGGTCGCGGTGCGAATACGATTGGACTTGTCATTGAGCGCAGACGCCGTGAGGGAGAAAAAGACGGACTCATGTGGTTCTGCGAAAAATGCAATAACAAATTGTACGATGAATATTTTGTGCTGACGGATATCGCTTCGCAATTTCAAACTGTGTTCGCTAAATATTACGGCAACGTTGATTTACGTACCTGCAAAAAGTGCGGACACGTAATGGAACCACCTGCAAATCCTGTTTAAGTTTTCGTTAGAATATGTCAGCAAAACAGACGAGAAAAGAACGAGCTGCCGAGCAACGTGCGAAACAGCAGGAAGCCTCAACGGCGAAACAGCACAAAACTCCATCCAGTGTAAGAAAACCTGTTGGAGCTCCACGTTCCAGTCCTTTAGTTCGTGGATTGTCAATCATCCTTGTTCTGCTTGTAGGTGTTTTGTACATCAACACGTTAAGTAACGATTACGCGCTCGACGATTACGGAGTAATTCTTGAAAACGAATATACCAAGCAAGGAACTTCCGGAATCTCAACAATTCTAACAACCGGTTATCGTACAAGTTTCACAGCGGGAGACAACCAGTTGTATCGTCCTCTTTCAAAAGTAATGTTCGCCATCGAATGGAGTATTTCGCCGGAAAGTCCCGGGCTGAATCACTTCATGAATGTTGCTTTGTTCGCATTGACAATCGTTCTTTTATTCAAAACACTTCGGCTGTACATTTCAAATTCGATTCTGATTCCGTTTCTTACAGCTGCACTTTTCGCCATTCATCCGATACACACAGAAGTTGTAGCAAACATCAAAGGTCGTGATGATATTCTCTGCATGCTCTTTTTCGTTGTTACCGCGTATTATGTTTTTCAATTCACAAAATCGAAATCGAATAAACATCTGATTTTTGCTGGAGTTGCATTCTTCCTTTCCTTCCTCTCGAAAGAGTCGGCGATTACATTCCTTGCTGTTATTCCGCTGATGTTGTATTTCTTCACTAGCGCAGACAAAACAGATTATCTCAAAACAACAGGAGTTCTAGCCGGAGCAACAGTTCTTTTCCTTGTTATTCGATATGCTGTACTTGGAACAAGTCCATCGGCAGTTCCTGTTATCGATAATTACATTGCAGGAATTGACGGTTTTCTCACGCAACGCACAACGGCCATTTACATAGCGGGAATTTATCTCTGGAAACTTTTTGTTCCTCATCCACTCGTTTGCGACGCGTCGGTTTCTGAAATGCCAATCGTTGGTCCTGGCGATTGGCAATTTCTTGTTCCATTTGTAATTTTTGCTGGTGCTGCTGTTTTCGCAATCATGAAACTGAAAAGCAAAAATATTTTTTCGTTCAGCATTCTGTATTTCTTCATCACGTTCTCGCTCGTTTCCAATATTCCGTTCCTTCTTGGAACAAATTATGGAGAACGTTTGCTCTACGCTCCATCTTTGGGAATTTGTCTCGCCATTGCTTATGCACTTTCGAAATTTCTGCAGAAAGAAGAAATTGTTGCAGCAAACATCAGTGATTTTTTCAAGGCAAACATGAAAGCTTTTGCGGTTGTTGGAGTAATGACGGTTGTCTATGGGTTGCTTGTCATTAACCGCAATGCAGAATGGAAAGACAACGACACGCTGTATGGAACCGACATGCAGAAATCTACCAACAGTGCGAAGTTGCATTACTTCTACGCGAATCACATTACGCAGTCAGAATTCCTTGACAAATTTCCAAAAGGTTCTCCTGAGCGACGAAAGCTGGTTGATACTGCTGCAATAGAATTCAAAAAATCACTTACGCTATACCCGGCCTACACCGATGCGACACAAAAACTTGCTGAAATGTATTACGAGCAAGGAAAAATTGATTCTGCAGAGTTATTTTATCGGCGCGCGGTAAAATTGTTGCCATCAAGCGCCAATTACAGGAATGGATTCGGAAGAATGTTGTTTGAGCAAGGACGATTGGATGAAGCACAGTATGAGTTTGAAGCTGCGGTTCGATTTAGTCCTGCACATTCGCGCGCGTTGAATAATCTTGCAAGTGTACATGGAACACGCGGAGCGAATTATGTGAATCAGATCAAGACAGACTCGACACGAAGAGATGAATTGATTGCCAAAGCAACGACGTGCTACCAAACATCGCTGACGTATTCCTTGAAAGCAATTCAGTACGATCCGAATTTCGCAACAGCTTATGAAACGTGTGCGATTACTTACTCAAGTCTCGGCGATCAGGCAAATTATCAGAAGTACATGCAGATGGCACAACAAATTAAACAGGCGACAGCGCAATAGATGTTGACAATAGACATTCACACTCATATTTTGCCGGAGAACATTCCGAACTGGAAAGAGAAATTCGGGTACGGAGGATTCATTCATCTCGAACATCATAAACCATGTTGCGCAAAAATGTTACGTGATGATGGAAAATTTTTTCGTGAAATCGAAGATAATTGCTGGAGTGCAGAGACGCGTGCAAAAGAATGTGATGCACACGATGTACAAGTCCAGGTTTTGTCAACTGTTCCTGTCATGTTCAGCTATTGGGCGAAGCCACAAGATTGTCTTGAAGTTTCTGTCTTTTTGAATGATCACATTGCAGATATTGTAAAGCGCTTTCCTAAACGTTTCATCGGACTTGGAACGATTCCCATGCAGGATGCAAAACTCGCCATTCAGGAATTGAAGCGGTGCAAAGAAATCGGTTTGAAAGGTGTGCAGATTGGCACGAACGTGAATCAGAAAAATTTGGACGAGCCCGAGTTCTTCGAAATTTTCAAAGCATGTGAAGAACTCGACATGGCGGTGTTTGTTCACCCCTGGGAAATGATGGGCGAAAAAGAAATGCAGAAATATTGGTTGCCATGGCTTGTTGGAATGCCTGCGGAAACTTCTCGTGCAATTTGCTCCATGATTTTCGGTGGGATATTTGAACGTCTTCCAAAACTTCGCGTGGCATTCGCACACGGTGGTGGATCTTTT
>CAZBYM010000463.1:0-3469 GCA_964495745.1 uncultured Chryseobacterium sp.
CATATGATTCCAATGTTTGCAACAAATTATACAATGTATTTGCTTTCTGAACTAAACTACCTGATTGTAATATGGGGAGTATTTCTTTTTGGTAATAATCAGCTAGTGACCCATATTCACTTTTTTTAGTTTTGCATTGAACTTTCGCAAAGAGTCCATGATCTGTCTTTACCTCACTAACAAATGAGTAGGTTAGCGTCTCAATGGTATCCCCAATAACGCTCATTCCCGACAGGTAATGCTTTTGTAAAAATGATGAAGCCCTTTCCAGCTCTTTTTCAAGCGTACCTTCATCTTCAGATTGTGCAAGAGGAAATGTCCGAACTCTCCTTTAAAAGGTCCATAGTAACACACTTTTTCTTTTAAGGCTCGTCGATGGAAAGATGAAATGGAGAAATACGCTTTGGCAACGATCTGAGCGTATTTTACTTTCCCAAAAAAATTAAGCGTACGTTGACCATAACAGACGGTTGTTCTGTCCCCTGGAATTACAAGCTCGCTGGTGTCGTACTGTTTCAAGCTGATCTTCACGCCTTAATTTTCGGCAAGGAATCTAGAATTATGTGGAGTATTACCTGATGAAAACATTCTACCATTCCATAATTTTTCACGCCAAGGTGAAAATTAACAGATCCCATCTTGCTCAATGTGTTCTGCGGTTCAAATCCAGTAAGTGAAATGAGTCGACCCTCTTTTTCAAGAGCAACACCAGCGGCATTCACTATGTTCTTCGATTCTCCCGAACTACTTGTAGCGATGAGAATATCGTCTTTTTGGAAATGCAGTTTCAACCATTCTGCCATGGCGTTCTCATATCCATAATCGTTGGCATAACAAGTAATTAATGCTGCATCAGAGAATGCAAAAGTCTGGTAACCGCAAATTTTTCCGTAATCCTCCATCATGTGCGACGAGATCGAATTTGATCCGCCGTTACCGAGAAAGAATATTCGTTTTGCGTCTATTAGCAACGCAACGCTTTCGTCAATTCCATGTCTGATTTCCTTCGACGCGAACCACGCGCTGAATTGACTATTATATTGCTCTATCTGCATAATCGAGTAGCATTTCACGCGTTACAGATTTTTCGTTACACAACCACGTAGTTGAAAGACTTGCGGCAAGCGATGGAACAATGATTTCCTGAATATCACGCTCCATATGCGCCAACAAACAACAAAATGAAAAATAGGTATCGCCAGCACCAATTGTATCGACGATCTGACTCTTGTACGATTTTTGCCTTACAATAGTTTTATCATTTGTGTAAAGCGAACCTGTACTGCCCAAGGTCACAAACATGTGATCCGAATTAATCTCATACTTGAACAGCTCCCGGATATCAGCATCATCTCCACCATCCATCAATTTGTTCATTTGCAGACTAGCCTCACGTAAATCGAGTGTGACGCTTTTCTTGTGATGTCGTTTCCATTTCGACATTCTATTGAACCCAAAATTATTCGAGTTCGTTTGCGTCATCAGGTGAAAGCCATCATTGATTGTCAGTTGATCGCAGAAACCATGACCAAAATCTGCAACAATTACTACATCGTAGTCCGCAACATTAACCTCTACCTTTCCGAATCCCGATTTTTCAAATCGATTGATCTCCACGTGCTTTTTCTTGTCTGAAGAATCAATGTAACGTGTCTTGACTATCTCGTTCTTCTTGTTTGAAATAAGATCAACTGATTTTACAAAATCGCGAAGATGTCCTGCAATGGCTGCGGCTCCACCTTCCTGCTGCAAAGCTGCTTTACCTTCAACAAGCCGGAAAACCGGACAAAATGATTTCATAGAATGGCCTTCGTAAACAACCTCAACAAATTCATCCACAATCGTCTCGCCAATTACGGCAACACGCAAATTCCGGGCATTATTTATAAAGGTTTCAACGAGCACTTTTGCAGGTAGTGACATACCCTCAAATATACGGCTTTTGCAGAATAATTATTTACCTGTTCATCAGGGAAGTCACCCATTAACGGCCGACCAAACTCCCGAACGAGTGCCGTGAAAATATTAATGAGCGAGACGGAAACAGCAGTCACATTTTCACTTTTCTAAGCCAAAGTCCGCCGCCCATATTTTTGAGAATGTCGGGCATATTCTTGGCGATCCAAGTTTTGTGAAATTGCTCCATGTATGTATTGAAGAATAGTAGTTCAAAATTTGAGTTGTACATCAGAAAAGCGCGAAGCAAGTAGTCCTCGTTCCATGCAAAACCTTTTTCGATCCATCCTTGAGGATATTCGAACGGATAAAAAACATCGTGAAAATGAATAATTACTCCCTCCTTCAATGTGGGTAAAATTTCGAAGAGAATATAATTCACATCACTACCCGCTTTGGATACGTGAGTTGAATCGATAAAGAGAATATCATTCTTCTCAAGCAACCGAAATGTATCCAGAGGAACATCCTGAACAAATTGAGGGATTACCCTAAAATGCTTTGGAAATCCCTCCGTCAGATTATTCAGATTAACAGGATAAGGTTCAATGAGAAGTATATCAATTGCATTGTCGAATTTTTTTTCATTGATATCCAGCATTGCCGCGGAAGAATATCCAGAGCCGGCTTCAATAATACGACTTGGAGAAAAATGGCGAATCATACAATACAAAATAATTGCATCAGAATATGAGTACAACGGATTTTTGTACCAGTAGCGATTCGCCGGCACCTTCTCGTCCGTAAAAAAAATTTCGTGATAATACGCCTGAAACGCTTCAATCAACAGTATCTGCTCATTTTCATGAATGTCAATTCCTCCCAAATCCTTCTTCGAGCGATCGAAAATTCGCGCCGCATTTTTTCGAACGTACTCTTTATCAGGAACTGGACTATAATAGTGCCCAGGCGGATGATACGTTTTGTACTTTGCCAGTTCTTCTTGAAGTTGCTTAACTGGAGGAATCTTGAAAAGAATTTTTTTTATAAATTTCTTCATATCAATCTGAATAAAATTCTATTTCCGTCCAACACACTTTTCATATACCGATTCCAACTGTGCTACAATTACCTTCTCCGAAAAACGGGATTGTGCATAAGCTCTGATTGCCTCTGGTGAATAATCATTGTACGTATCCTTTATTTTGCGCAATGCTTCAGCCATCGCATCAACATTACCTTTTTGGCATAACAAGCCCGTTGTAGGGCTAACAATTTCCTCAGGACCACCGCATATCGTTGAGATTACCGGAATGCCACGAAACATGGCTTCCGCGAGCACCACGCCAAACGTTTCTTGATCTGATGAAAGAACAGCAACATGACCCTCATCAAAAAGCTGTTTAACAGTTACTCTAGCTTGTTTTCCCATAACGGTAATTTGTTCAGTCATTCCCAAATCTGAAATCAATTGGCGATACTGGTTCTCCATTTTACCACTTCCAACAAGTTGCAATTGCACTGCTTGCGCTTTAAAACTATCAGTGAATGCGCGAATCAAAATATCCTGTCT
>CAZBYM010000464.1:0-3458 GCA_964495745.1 uncultured Chryseobacterium sp.
AAATGGCCTGACTTTTCCACTTCACATTTACTTACACAAGTTGCGGATTGGTTGAGTCCGTATCTGACGAACAAATTTCGCAAGCGGGATGATTTCAAGAAATTGAATCTCATTGAAATTCTAAATTCTAAACTCTCATGGGAGCAACAGCAAGAACTGGAGAAGCTCGTTCCAACAAAGCTTGAAGTGCCAACAGGATCAATGATAAAAATCGAGTATCAGGAACACGGAGCACCTCCCATTTTGTCTGTGCGTTTGCAGGAAATATTCGGATTGAGTGATACACCTGCAATTCTGAATGGTAAGATTAAATTGATGATTCATTTACTTTCTCCAGGTTATCGTCCTGTTCAGGTTACTCAGGATTTGAGGAGTTTCTGGAATACGACGTATGCGGAAGTCCGGAAGGAAATGCGTTCACGTTATCCCAAGCATTCATGGCCGGAAGATCCATGGACTGCAGTTGCGGTAAGAGGTGTTGTGAGGAAGAAAAGGGATTAGGGGATTATTGGATGATGGGATGATAAAATGGAGCAATATGCGCTAGATTGATCAATCCCCGCAAGGCGGTCTCAACGCGTAAGATATTTCCCTTTCCACTTTGAATTCGATGCGGATTGAAGTACATTTAGTCAAGCAAAAACTCTTCATGAAGAAACTTTTCCTCTTTTCTGCGGTTCTGATCAGCGCAATGTTGTCGGCTCGCTCTTTCCAAGGTGACGCTGCATCCATTCAAATCAATGGTGCAGATCAAGTTGTGATCAACGATCAACGGAACACGCTTCAATTCGTACGTTATCGCACGAATGCTCAACCAATCGTTGGTGATCTTGTTGTTTATCTGAGAGAACTTCTCAAATGTGATAACTCAACAAGTTTTGAATTGTATGCAACTGAACCGGATCAGATCGGCTGGATACATTATCGTTTTCGTCAGACATTTCAAAACATTGGCGTAGAAGATGGAGTTTTTTACGTGCATACTTTAGGAGGAAGAATAGTCTCTGCTAATGGCGAATACTATTCTCCAATCTCTGCTTCAGTTAACGCAGCTGTTTCACAGCAACAGGCTGAACAAACCGCATATGCAGCATTAAGATCTACCCAAATGATGTCGTCGTATCCAATGACTGCTACCAAACAAATGATTTTTCGTGATGCAACCGGAAAATTTCATTGCACTTACAAAATTGACGCGTGGTCAAATGTTCCGATGAAACGTTTTTGGTATTACGTCAGTGTTCAAACCGGAAAAATTGTTGGCGAGCGCAATCGTATTACAGATTCCGATGTACCTGGAGTTGCACAGTGTGCGCACAATGGTCTCCAAGCAATTGTAGCGGATAGTATTACTACCGGTCAGTATCGTTTGTATGAATCAGGACGTGGAGGTGGAATTCACACGCATTCTCCAGGACCGGTTGAAATTACTGACACAGATAATTTCTGGACAACCACAGCCAATTATGATGACTATGCAACAGATGCGCATTGGGGAGCAGAAATGACTTACGATTATTATTACAATAATTTCGGAAGACAAGGTCCAGACAACGCCAACATGCTGGTAGATGTTCAGGCTCATGATGGTTTCTATGTGAATGCTTTTTGGAACGGAACATATAGTGCTTATGGCGATGGGGACGGAATTGATTACTATCCACTCACCTCACTTGAAATTGTTAGCCACGAATACACGCATGGCGTAACGGAATTTTCAGCAGCTCTAATTTACGCCGGAGAATCGGGTGCGTTGAATGAGTCTTTTAGCGATGTATTTGGTGCAGCTGTTCGTTGGGACGCGAATCCCTCTGTTGGATCTTGGTTTATCGGCGATCAGATTGTAATGCCTGCCGGTTCCGGCCAACCGTTCCGCAACATGGCAAATCCAAATCAATTCCAATGCGCAGATACGTATGGAGGACTTTGGTTTAATAACGGAGACATTGTTCACTACGACAGTGGAATCCAAAACTATTGGTTCTATCTGCTCTGTGCAGGCGGTACTGGAACCAATGATATTGGAAACACTTTCAACGTCACACCAATTGCAATGCTGGATGCGGCGCAAATTACATACAGGAATCTTACTGTTTATCTCACGCCTAATTCAACTTTCGCTGATGCGGGATTATACGGAGAACAATCTGCAGTTGATTTATATGGTCAGTGTTCAAACCAGCAGATTCAAACTGCGAATGCGTGGTATGCTGTAGGAATTGGAAATCCATTCAGTGGCGTTGTTACAGCGAATTTCATGGCTGTTCCATCGTTAAGTTGTTCTGCTCCTGCAACGGTTTCTTTTGTAAACACAGGATGGAATGGAACTACATGGAACTGGGATTTTGGTGATGGAAATTTCTCGACAGTACAATCACCTTCCCATACTTATTTGAACCCAGGAGTATACAACGTTACATTAATAGCTACCGGAGTTGGAAATTGTGTCGGAGCTGATACACTTGTGATCAATGCTGCAGTGACAGTGAATAATGTTCCCGGACCTATACCTGCATCCTGTGCACCTCCAACAACTAATTATTGTTGTAGCAATGGAATTACACTCGTGCAATTCAACACCATCAACTGGACTTCCAACGATGCTATTGATAACTATAGTGATTTCACCTGTGCCGACTCAACATTACTTGTAGCAGGAGATCCTTATCAATTAACTGTAAATACGAATCCAAACGCTTCGTCAGGAACTGACGAAAGAATTGTTGTTTTCATTGATTACAACAACGACGGGGTGTTTAATAATACGAACGAGCGAGTATACCAAGACACAGCAAGCGTTGCAGGCGTACACAATGGTTGGATCAACACTTCCGTGAGTGCAACACTCAACACACGTTTGCGGATGCGCATCATTTCGGATGTGAGTACAAACGCTATTATAAGCGGATGTTATTCACCACAACGAGGACAAGTTGAAGATTACATGGTATACTTTGTTCCAAACACGCAAGCTCCCAACGTAAATTTCACATCAAACATTACTACTGTTCCCGTAGGAGGAACTGTAAATTTCCAGGATCTCACTTTAGGTTCACCAACTTCTTGGGCATGGACATTTACAGGTGCTGCAACCGGAAGCTCGGTAATTCAAAATCCACAAGCGATCCAATACAATGTGGCTGGATTATTCCCTGTTAAACTCGTTGCAAATAATTCATTCGGTGTTGACAGCTTAACGCAGATACAATACATCAACGTAGTGAACACAGCAAATATCTGTTCACTCACAGCCATGTCATCTTTCTCCGGAACAATTTATGATTCAGGTGGACCAACAGGAGATTACCTCGACAACGAGACGTGTAACTTCCTGATTAATCCAGGCTGTTCCGACAGTTTGACATTGACATTCTCCGCATTTGATCTGGAATGGAACTATGATTACCTCTACGTTTATGATGGAAAGAATGCGGCAGCACCATTACTCGGAACTTGGA
>CAZBYM010000465.1:0-3450 GCA_964495745.1 uncultured Chryseobacterium sp.
AATATGGCGGTTTGTTGAGCAACCGCTCTTTCGGTGGAACGCAAGTACAACGTACATTTTATGCTGCAGGACAAACCGGCCAACAATTATTACTGGGCGCGTATTCTGCATTGCAACGACAAGTTGGTTTAGGAAATGTTGAAATGCTTTCTCGTCATGAAATGCTTGACGTTGTTACTGTCGATGGAAAAGCAAAAGGTATTATCGCTCGTGATTTAATCACAGGAAAATTAGAGCGTCATTCCGGACACGCAGTTCTATTGTGCACTGGCGGATACGGAAACGTATTCTTCCTCTCAACAAACGCGATGGGATCCAACGTTACAGCAGCGTGGAAAGCGCATCGTAAAGGAGCGTATTTCGGAAATCCTTGTTATACGCAGATTCACCCAACATGCATTCCTGTAAGTGGAGATCATCAATCAAAACTGACGTTGATGTCGGAATCATTACGTAACGATGGAAGAATTTGGGTTCCGAAAAAAGCAGATGATCCACGAAAAGCAGTCGACATTCCGGAAGAAGAACGTGATTATTATCTCGAACGACGTTATCCAGCATTTGGAAATCTTGTGCCAAGAGATGTTGCGTCACGCGCAGCGAAAGAACGTTGTGATGCAGGTTATGGCGTCGGGAAATCAAAGATGGCAGTCTATCTTGATTTTGCTGCCGCTATTGAGCGTTATGGAAAACAACAGGCCAACAAGATTGGAGAAACTTCTGCATCCAAAGAACGGATCAGTGCTCTTGGAAAAGAAGTGGTGAAGGAAAAATATGGAAATCTTTTCGACATGTATGCGAAGATTACCGATGAGAATCCATATGAAATGCCAATGCGTATTTATCCTGCTGTACATTACACGATGGGCGGACTTTGGGTTGATTACAATTTGATGACCACCGTTCCGGGAATGTATGCACTTGGCGAAGCGAATTTTTCTGATCACGGAGCAAATCGTCTTGGCGCTTCTGCATTGATGCAAGGACTTGCTGACGGTTATTTCGTGATTCCATATACAATTGGTTCTTATCTGAATAGCCAAATCAAAGACAAAGCACTTCCAACAGATCATGAAGCTTTCGTTGCTGCAGAAACTGAAGTTCAGTCAACCCTCGACAAACTCATGAACATCAAGGGAACAAAATCGGTTGATCATTTCCACAAACGTCTAGGAAAAATCATGTGGGACAAATGCGGAATGGCGCGCAACGAAAAAGGATTGAAAGAAGCCATTTCAGAAATTCGCGCACTACGTGAAGAATTCTGGAAAGAACTTCGCGTACCAGGAACACAGAACGAATTGAATCCTGAATTGGAGAAAGCATGTCGTGTTGCAGACTTTCTTGAGCTTGGTGAATTGATGTGCATGGACGCATTGAATCGCAACGAATCTTGCGGTGGACACTTCCGTGAAGAATTTCAAACTTCAGAAGGAGAAGCAGAACGTGACGATGCGAATTATATGTACGCTGCATGTTGGGAATACAAACCTGGAGTAAATTTTGAAATGCATAAAGAGGAACTCAAATACGAACGCATTAAAGTATCTGCTCGATCTTATAAGTAATACACCTTGCGCCCCTTGCGTCCTTGCGGTTCAAAACGTACCAAGAAGACTCAATGGCAAGAAGAAAAAAGAATACTATGAATCTCACACTCAAAGTCTGGAGACAGAACGACGCCAAGTCAAAAGGTAATTTCGCAACGTATCAGGTACACGATATTTCCGAAGACATGTCATTCCTTGAAATGTTCGATGTATTGAACGAGCGTCTCGTTGAAAAAGGAGAAGTTCCGATTGCATTTGATCACGATTGTCGCGAAGGAATTTGCGGAATGTGTTCGATGCACATCAACGGTCGCGCACACGGACCATGGGATGGAACTACAACCTGTCAATTGCACATGCGCGCCTTCAAAGACGGCGATACAATTACTGTTGAGCCTTGGAGAGCTCGCGCATTTCCTGTTCTGAAAGATCTTGTTGTTGATCGCACTGCATTCGATAAAATTCAAGCGGCCGGCGGATTCGTTTCAGTAAATACCGGAAACGCTCAAGACGCAAATTGTCTTCCGATTCCAAAAACAGATGCTGATGCATCATTTGCTGCAGCGGCGTGTATTGGCTGCGGAGCATGCGTTGCGGCCTGCAAAAATTCTTCTGCTATGCTTTTCGTTTCTGCCAAAGTCTCTCAGTTTGCTTTGTTACCGCAAGGACAACCGGAACGTGTTGATCGTGTCTTAAACATGGTCAAAGAAATGGACGACGCCGGATTTGGAAATTGCACCAACACCGGAAGTTGCGAAGCAGAATGTCCGAAAGAAATTTCATTGGAAAATATCGCGAGAATGAACAGAGAATATTTGTTCGCGAATTTGAAGAAGTAAATACAGATATAACATCACTTTAGACTAAAACGCCGTTCGCACTCCACGAATGGCGTTTTCTTTGTGATTTACATGGGGTGAGCACGTAAGAATTTCGACAAGCACATTGGTTTCCAAGTAATTCCGAACTAATTTGCATACATGAAATCACGGCAAGCGATTTCCGCAACAATCTTAGTTTTACTTCTTTCTTTCAAGATGTCGCACGCGCAATTCTGGGCGCAAGGGCTTGGAGGAAATGAAGTGGATGAAGTGATGGACATTTGTCGTGATGGCGCAGGAAATATTTACTCCGCCGGATATTTTACCAATCAGGTGGAATTCGGAACAAGCATTAACCATTCTTCTGCATCATTCGGCATTCCGGATATTTTCATTCAGAAATCAAACTCGTCGGGTGTTGTGCAATGGGCAACTGAAGCGGGCGGTTTTGGTTCTGATCGTGCATTATCTGTTGCCACCGATGGAACAGGAAACGTATACATCACGGGCTTCTATTTCGGAACAGCAACATTCGGAACTTTCACATTGAATGCAGTGAACGGAGGAAAAGATTGTTTCATTGCTAAGCTCGATCCTTTCGGAAATTTTCTCTGGGCAACTTCTGCAGGTGGAATGCAAGCTGATATTGGAAATGCGATTTCAGTTGACCCATCAGGAAATGTTTTCGTTGGAGGACAATTCGAAGGAACATCCACTTTCGGTTCTCAGACGTTCACGAGCATGTTGAATCCAAACACCCTATTTCCTTCGATCGATATTTTTATTTCGAAACTCGACAACAGCGGAAATTTTCTGTGGACAAAACATGGTTCGGCAGAATTCACAGATCGTGCGTTAGATATCGTTTGCGACAATTCCGGAAATGCATATGTCTGCGGGCAATTCAGCGATACAATTCAATTCACAAATACGTATCTCAATCCGGTGATGAATGCAATTTTTCTGATGAAAGTAGATGCGGCCGGAAACGAATTGTGGTTCCGTCGAGCAAGCGGATCGTATTCCATTGCTTATGCTCTTGCAATAGACAACAATCAGGATGTGTACATGACCGGCGA
>CAZBYM010000466.1:0-3441 GCA_964495745.1 uncultured Chryseobacterium sp.
GAATTAAAAAAGAAATATGGTGCAGGTCGGGAGCGTAAAACGGAAATTCGACAATTCGAAGTTATCGAGGCGAGACAAGTAATAATTAATAACGAAAAATTATTCGTCAACCGCGAAGAAGGATTTATCGGAACCGGGATGAAGAAAGACGAATTTGCTTTCGATTGCTCCAGCCTCGATGAAGTAATTGTGTTCCGCCGGGATGGAGTGATGATGGTGACGAAAGTTGCCGAGAAAACGTATGTCGGCAAGGATATTATGCACGTTGCCGTTTTTAGAAAGGGCGACACAACAACCGTGTACAACATGGTTTACAGAGATGGCGTGCGCGGTAATTCCATGATCAAACGTTTCACGGTTACCGGTGTTACTCGTGACAAGGAATACAACCTCACACGAGGTGCGAAAGACTCGAAAGTTCACTATTTTTCCGTTTGTCCGAATGGGGAGAATGAGATCATCGATGTGTTTTTGACTGAGAAATCAGGTGCACGTAAGAGTGAATTCGATATGGACTTCTCATCAATTGCTATTAAGGGTCGTGATTCGCAAGGAAATATCCTGACTCGTTATCCTGTTCGCAAGATTACTCTGGCGGAAAGATCAGAAGGAGAAGTGAAACGTCTCAAAGTATGGTTTGATGATAATACACATCGACTCAATTACGAGGGGCGTGGTAGTTATATCGGCGTTTTCCTTCCCGATGAAAAAATCATCAGTGTGACTCACAATGGTTTCTATCGTCTCACAGGAATTGAAACCACAGTCCATTTCGATGAGGATATCATTTTAATGGAAAAGTTCAATCCCGAGGCAACAACTACCTGTTTGTATTTTGATGCGGATTCAGGGCAGTATTTCGTGAAGCGTTTCGTTTTTGAACCGACAGATAAGATCACGAAGTTCATTACTGAAAATTCAGATTCGTATATTGAAGCGATTTCAAATCACCATAGCCAGAAAATTAAGATCAAGTTTGCGAAGGTGAAAGGCGAGGAGCCGAAACCGGAAAAACTGAAGGCCGACGAGTTTGTGGAAGTCCGCAACATCAAAGCGAAGGGCAATAAAGTGAGCAATCTTAAAGTGAAAGAAATTGAGATGGAGAATCCTTTCGCTAAAGTGTCTACAGAGGAATTGGAGATGGAATCGGAAGAGCAATCGCCGATCGAGAAGCTTAAAGCAAAGAGCGCTTCAAAAGGGAAAGGCGGAGGCCAGGGGAAACTCTTTTAATATGCTAATTTGCTAATGGGTTAATCTGCTAATCTGCTAATGGGTTAATGTGCTAAACCGGTTGGGGCGGTTCGATTTTCTTTTTTAGCACATTAGCAAACCAACACATTAGCAATTTGAAAACCGCAGTTGTATTCGGAAGTTCTGGTTTGATCGGCTCTTATTTGTTGCCAATTCTCTTCGCGGATCCCGATTATGATCTTGTGATTTCCTTCGTTCGTAAACCTTCCGGCATAGTTGCTTCCAAACTCGAAGAAGTCATAACCGATTTCAAAGACCTTGACTCACTTCGCTCCCAAGTAAAAGGCGATGTAGTTTTTTGTTGTCTCGGCACAACAATCAAAACTGCAGGGTCAGAATCTGCATTTCGCCGTGTTGATTTTGAATTGGTCCGCTGGTGTGCAGTTGCAGCATCAGAAAATAAAGTTCCGCGTTTTCTGGTAATCTCATCAATGGGAGCGAATGCCGATTCAAAGATTTTCTATAATCGCACCAAAGGCGAAATGGAAAAAGCAGTTTCCGCTTTGAAGTTTGAGCAGTGTGTGATACTTCGTCCGTCGATGTTATACGGTCCGCGAAAGGATTTCCGTTTTGGAGAAAGAGTAGGGCAGGTGTTTATGTGGATTTTCTGGTTGTTGATTCCTGCGCAGTATAAACTCATCAGTGCTAAGACGGTCGCACTTGCAATGGAAATGATTGCGAAGAAGGGAGAAATTTCAAGTGTTATGATGAGTGATCAGATCAGAAAGATCGTACGTCACTCATAACCTCTGTAATAAATAGCAAGATCAAACTTCCGATTTAGCGGAATTTCTCCATAGTAATTACTAAGTCTGAAAGCGAGATATTTTCCCGACCAGGAATATCGCATGTCACCTTCTTGAGGAGCGTTATATTCTTCTGACATGTAATTACCGTAGTCAACATAGAAGTAGCCGACCAAGTCCTGAAACGCGCCATCATCGTAATGTTCCTGTTTGAGATAGATTTTGATATAATCAACTACCTGTCGGTGATCATTGGGATCTTCAATAGAGTTGTTGTGTCTTTGAGAAGTGTACACTTCAACCCGTTCTACTTTGCGTCCCCAAAAAGTATCTAAGTCGGGCTGACTAAGATCAGCAAGAAAAACTCTTTCCGCGCTTTGCACTCGTGAGTCAGTAGTGTCCCATACTGCCTTTTTCGGAATGGAATCTTTAAGCAAATACATTTTTACATCCTCATAATAATTCCCGATAAATATTCCGCCATAACCAGGCTTGAGATCGAGATCGGTGACGTCCTGAGAATAGAGCGTAAAGTTTACACACAGGAAGGTGAAGAGGGAAAAAACATAGAATTTCATGCGGTTATTTTATGCAACGTTATATGTTTCAGAATAACAGGGTTTGACGTTATCCAAATTTACAAAACGAACCTTCACTTTCTATAAATCACGGTCGGAAAAGAGAATTTTACTGCTACAAGCTGACGAAATACATTACTGCATTCTCTTTTCCTTTCATGGGTAATTTTCCATCATAGGCGCAGGATACCTTACTTCCTTGAAAGTAGTTCGTCCAAATTATCATGAGCCATCCTGAATCCTTCTTCAAAGCCCATGTCAATCATCACTTGTATGTCTTTCGCATCGTTGAACGTCATCACTATATCTACCAGGGTTGACCCTTCTTTGGACTTGAATGAAGTTCGCCACTTGGTCAATGCGATTGCCGGATTTACTACGCCGTCCTCGTCACAAAAGCCATCAACACCTGTCATAGACTCAAGAGGTTTAATGGTGTGGTAGTCATTACGTCCCCAATGCTTTTCTCCTTCTGGACCCTGCATACAATACAACCACGTTCCGCCTTCTCTGAAATCCATGGATTTCGTCACAGCTTTCCACGGCTTCGGTGCCCACCATTTATCTAGAATTTCCGGATCTGTCCAGGCTGCCCATACAATTTCCACTGGAGCTTCAAATCTTCGTGAAACACACATTTGTTTATTGTCGAGGTCTTTTGTGTAGACAGTTTCATTTTTTCTTACCATGTTTTTTGATTTTTAGAGTGTTCAGAATTGTGTCCAGTTGATTGAATTTTTTGTCCCAATGTTTACGGAAAGGCTCGAGCCAGTCGTTGACTTCTTTCAACTTCTTTGGTTGAACGCTGTAATAATATTCTCTGCCTTCTATGGAATAAGAGAGAAGTCCGCATTCCGTTAGAATTT
>CAZBYM010000467.1:0-1085 GCA_964495745.1 uncultured Chryseobacterium sp.
CCGTTTCAAACAATTAATCACGCTTTAAGCGTTTCAACTCCCGGCACAACAGTGTTTGTGATGGGCGGAAATTACAGCGAAACTATTTTTATGCCGACTGGCGCTCCCGGAAATAGGATCACACTTTGTAATTATGGAACTCAAGTCGCAACATTGACGAGTCCTGTAGGAAACACAGATGCGATAATCAACATCATTGATGTTTCTTTCGTTACAATACAAGGATTAATAATCTCGGGATATTATGAAAATGATGCACGAGGAATACTCATTGAAGGCTCATGTACTGATGTGTGGATTCTCAATAACAGGATTGAGTCCATTAGTTTCACATACAATAGTGCTGACCCTGTTTTGCCAACATCCAACGCGCAACCTTTGATTGTTCTTGGAACTGATTCGGTCGTTCCGATTTCCAATCTTCTCATTAAGTATAATAACATTCTAGGTTGTTTAACCGGAAATAGTGAAGGTCTTGCTCTAAATGGCAATGTTGATGGATTTGAAATCAGCTACAATTACGTTGGCGATATCACGAACATTGGAATCGATGTAATTGGTGGCGAAGGAACTTGTCCGAATCCTGTGAATGATAATACGCGTAACGGAATTATCCGCTGGAATGAAGTTGTGAATTGTTATTCATTGTATGCAACCAGTGCAGGAATATATTCTGACGGTGCCAACAACATCATCATTGAGAACAATACCGTTTACGAAAATGGTTGGGGAATTGAAGCAGGTTGTGAAAATGTTGGAGTTGTTTCTTCAAATATCATTATTCGCAATAACGTTGTGTTTCATAACCGCGAAGGAGGAATAGTGATTGGTGGCTACGATTATCCGACAGGAAGCGGTAAAGTGGTAAATTCTTTGGTACAGCATAACACCATGGTTGGAAATAATCTGAATGCTACTAATGGAGAAATCATTGTAAACTACACTGAAAATTGTAAGGTAAATGGAAACATTGCTTACAATACTTCCGATCCGCTTCTGTTCAGTAACGATGCAGGGTCGCTTAATTTTCTGTGCGACTACAATTGTTTTTACGCGGGTGGAACAGCAGATTTCAGTTTGAATGG
>CAZBYM010000467.1:1095-3437 GCA_964495745.1 uncultured Chryseobacterium sp.
GGCAACACGTATTCCGGATTATCAGCATGGCAATCGGCCAGCGTAACAGATATGAATTCATTTGAAACAGATCCGTTGTTAGTGAACGTCGCCGGGTTCAATTTGCACTTGAGTGCATTGTCTCCGTGCATTGACAGTGGAGACGTTGCATTTAGTGCTGTTCCGAGTGAAACTGACATGGATACATCAACTCGTGTTCAGAATGGTCGTGTTGATATCGGTGCTGATGAATATGGAACTGCAGTTGGAGTGTATGTTTTAGCAGGAAATGAAAATCCATTGACGTGGAGAACAGATTACTCTAATCAGGTTCTTGTTCTTTCTTGGGAAACTCCATTGAAATTTGCAGAGAAAATTCTCCTTACAGATGTTCAAGGCAAATTAATCAGCACTACTGAAATATCTATTGGAGAACAGGGTGCGATCGTTTCATTTCACGGACTTGCGTCAGGAACATATTATGCAATTCTGACCGGAATTTCTGTTGCTGTTCCTATCGTAGTTCCTGAATAAAATGTTCCCGGTTTACTGTTCGGAGTTCACCGTTTCGCACTCCCGCAACAGTGTACGTTGATCTAGTTAAATGTGAGCTGCCTAAGGCAACATCATCCGAAATTCCCTTCCTGCGTGTTCACCTGTTATTGCAAGTGGAAAATGTTTGGCTTCAAAGTTTGCCATCAACCATTTTCTTCCTGTCTGTGTTAACAAAAGCAATCCATGATCGTCTCCCATTGCAGAAAACTCATCGGTGTTTTTGTGTCTTGTGAAGCCTTGAACACCGTGAGTGGTTGCTATCCATTCACGCATGGCAGGAACATCATCTGTGACAATTCCAATTTCACTTATTCCAACTAGAGATTGCGCAGAGAACTTCGAAGTATTTCCAACCACGCCTAAAGCACCACGTGCAATGATTTCCACAATGTTATTCGCCGGATCTTAGAAGTAAATCGACTTCGCCCACCAATTCGGGAAATCAATCAAAATGCCTTTGTGTTCCGGACTGTTGATCAGATCTACTCCTCTACTTTGAATCCATTCAATTGCATTGATGAGTTGATCAGGATGAACATTAATCGCGAAGTGATATTTCGCATCACGGTCGCCAGGAATAAAATTTACACGCGTGTGTCCGCACTTGAAAGCAAATCCATCACTGTCACTTGCAGCAGGTATTTCCTGAAAACCCAGAAGTTCCGAGTAAAATTTTCTGAGTTCTGCCGGTTCAGGTGTTGAGAGAGTTAGTTCGGTGATGCGCATGTAATACCAAAGATAATTGGAAAAAATTAACCACTTAGGCACTTAGTTAGCTTAGGTTTCACTTAGGGAAAACTTAGGAGAACCCGGGTTAACGATAATACATGAATATTGTTTTTGAATGGCGGATTACATAGTATAAAAAGTTATTGCGGCGCTGATATTGAATGTCTGCCTTTTTCTTTCAAAAAGTGTATGGAGGAAATGTCGAATGAATACTTCGTGGAAAGTATTCGTGAATTGATTCAATGAAGTAACGGCCTAAGTGAAATCTAAATGACCTACGTGCCTAAGTGGTAAAAAATCTTCCCGGGATTCAAAATCATCTCCGGATCAAACAACTTCTTCATCCCCCGCATCAACTCAATCCGCTTTTTGTCAATAGCAATATGAATATACGGTTGCTGAACGAGTCCTATTCCATGCTCGCCGGAAATTGTTCCACCAAGACGAACACACAGTTCAAAAATTTCGGTGATTCCTTTCGAAATTTCATTTTTCCAGAATTCATCTGACAAATCTCCTTTGATGATATTCACGTGCAGATTTCCATCTCCAGCGTGCCCATAACACACAGAACGGAAACCATATTTCTTGCCAATCGCTTTTACACCACTAAGAAGTGCGGGTAACTCAGCTCTTGGAACAACGGTATCTTCTTCTTTGTAAACACTGTTCGATTTTACCGCTTCTGCAACTTTACGACGCATTTTCCAAAGCATATTTTTCTGGTCAGCTGTATCCGCCATTAGGATTTCCCCACTTCCAAATGCTGAAACAACTTCGTTAATTCGTTCTGCGTCTCTGTACAAAATATCCATGTCGTTTCCGTCAACTTCCACGAGCAAATGTGCTTGCACATCATCATTCACTACAACATTAATATCGGTTTCATACTTCAGGACCCAATCTATTGCATCGCGCTCCATGAATTCCATTCCGGAAGGAACAATTCCTGCACGGAAAACTGCACTCACAGCTTCACATGCTTTTTCTGCTGAAGAAAATGGAATCAAGAGCACAAGATTGTGTTGCGGATGAGGAATGAGCTTGAAAACAATCTTCGTTATTATTCCCAAGGTTCC
>CAZBYM010000468.1:0-3433 GCA_964495745.1 uncultured Chryseobacterium sp.
ACGAAGTGTTCCGCAATCAGGTTGACTGATAACAACATCCTGCGCAACGTCAACAAGACGACGAGTCAGATATCCTGCATCCGCAGTTTTCAATGCTGTATCGGCAAGACCTTTACGCGCACCGTGTGTTGAAATGAAATACTCAAGAATCGAAAGACCTTCTTTGAAGTTTGAGATAACCGGGTTCTCGATAATTTCTCCACCCGAAGATCCCGCTTTCGAAGGTTTCGCCATAAGACCACGCATTCCACCGAGCTGTTTGATTTGCTCTTTAGATCCACGTGCTCCGGAATCCAACATCATGTAAACCGGATTGAAACCTTGACGGTCATTTGTCAATTGATCCAATACCCGTTTCGTGATTCTGTTATTCGTGTGTGTCCAAATGTCAATGATCTGGTTGTAACGCTCGTTGTTGGTGATGAATCCCATGTTATAGTTACTCTTCACTTCATCAACTTGCTCGTTCGCTTCAGCGATCATTTTCACTTTCTCCGCAGGAACAATAATATCACCAAGGTTGAACGATAATCCACCGCTGAACGCCATCTTGAATCCAAGTTCTTTGATTGCGTCAAGGAACTTAGCCGTGCTGGCCATTCCGGTTTCTTTCAATACATAACCGATAATGTCACGCAAAGATTTCTTCGTCAACAATTCATTGATATATCCAGCTTCTCTTGGAACAACCTGATTGAACAGAATACGACCAAGAGTAGTTTCAATCACTTTGTTGACAAGTTGATTGCCTTCTTTGTGATTGTCAATCTTCACTTTTACAAATGCGTGTAAGTTAACGCGTCCTTCATTGTACGCGATGATTGCTTCTTCAGCATTGTAGAAAGTAAGACCTTGTCCTTTAACAGTAACATCTGCATCGGTCTTCTTGCCCTTGGTCATGTAGTACAGACCAAGCACCATGTCCTGCGAAGGAACTGTGATAGGCGCACCGTTTGCCGGGTTAAGAATGTTATGTGATGCAAGCATCAACAATTGCGCTTCAAGAATTGCGGCATTTCCAAGTGGAACGTGTACCGCCATCTGGTCACCGTCGAAGTCAGCGTTGAATGCTGTACATACGAGAGGGTGAAGCTGAATTGCTTTTCCTTCGATTAGTTTTGGTTGGAATGCCTGGATTCCCAAACGGTGAAGTGTTGGTGCACGGTTCAAAAGAACCGGGTGACCCTTCAAAACGTTTTCAAGAATGTCCCAAACAACTGCGTCTTTGCGATCAACAATCTTCTTCGCCGACTTCACCGTTTTTACAATTCCGCGCTCAATAAGTTTGCGGATAATAAATGGTTTGAAGAGCTCAGCTGCCATGTCTTTCGGAAGTCCGCACTCGTGCAATTTCAATTCCGGTCCAACGACGATTACCGAACGTGCAGAATAATCGACACGTTTTCCAAGTAAGTTCTGACGGAAACGGCCTTGCTTTCCTTTCAATGAATCAGAAAGTGATTTCAATGCACGGTTTGATTCTGTCTTCACCGCGTTTGACTTACGCGAGTTGTCGAACAATGAATCAACTGCTTCCTGCAACATACGCTTCTCGTTACGGAGAATTACGTCTGGAGCTTTGATCTCGATCAAGCGCTTCAAACGGTTGTTGCGGATAATTACACGACGATATAAATCGTTCAAATCAGATGTTGCGAAACGACCGCCATCAAGTGGAACGAGTGGACGAAGTTCCGGTGGAATAACAGGAACAACTTTGATGATCATCCACTCAGGGCGATTCTCAACAATTTTGTTTGCCTGACGGAAAGCTTCAACAACCTGAAGACGCTTCAATGCTTCGTTCTTACGTTGCTGTGAAGTTTCGTTTCCTGCCTTGTGACGCAATTCGTAAGAAAGCTCGTCGAGTTTGGTACGCTGAAGCAAATCATACAATGCTTCTGCACCCATTTTCGCGATGAACTTATTCGGATCCATGTCATCGAGGTACTGGTTGTCCTTCGGAAGTGTCTCAAGAATTTCCAAGTACTGATCTTCAGTAAGGAAATCCATGTGATTAATTCCATCAGGACCTTTAATACCTGCGTTGATTACTACATAACGCTCGTAGTAAATGATCATGTCCATTTTCTTCGTCGGAAGACCAAGAAGATAACCGATCTTATTTGGCAAGGAACGGAAATACCAGATGTGTGCAACCGGAACAGTAAGGCTGATATGGCCCATACGTTCGCGACGAACTTTTTTCTCTGTTACTTCAACACCGCAACGATCGCAAACGATTCCTTTATAACGAATACGTTTGTATTTCCCGCAATGACATTCCCAATCTTTTACCGGTCCGAAAATTCTCTCGCAAAACAAACCATCACGTTCTGGCTTGTAAGTACGATAGTTGATCGTCTCCGGCTTGAGAACTTCACCGCTCGAACGCTCAAGAATGGATTCCGGAGAAGCCAGACTGATTGTGATCGTACTGAAGTTGCTCTTTATTTTGATATCTTTTCTGAAAGACATGCTTTAATAATTTACGATGTACAATTTTCGATTTACGATTTGCAGTTCGACGACAAGACTTTCATCCTGACGCTGTCACTATTTATTAGTCAAGACTAACGTTGAGTGCAAGTCCGCGAAGCTCATGGAGTAATACATTGAACGACTCAGGAATTCCTGGCGTTGGCATGTTCTCTCCTTTTACAATCGCTTCGTATGCTTTTGCACGACCTACAACGTCGTCAGACTTAATCGTGAGAATTTCCTGCAGGATGTTTGAAGCACCGAATGCCTCAAGCGCCCATACTTCCATCTCACCAAAACGCTGACCACCAAACTGCGCTTTTCCACCCAACGGTTGTTGAGTAATAAGTGAGTATGGTCCGATTGAACGTGCGTGCATTTTGTCATCAACCATGTGACCAAGTTTCAGCATGTAGATGATACCAACAGTAGCTGGTTGATCAAATGGTACGCCTGTTCCTCCGTCAGTCAAGAAAGTTCTGCCGTAACGTGGCACACCTGCTTCATCTGTATAGTGATTGATTTCATCAATGGTTGCTCCGTCAAAAATCGGCGTAGAGAATTTCAATCCGAGTTTCTGTCCAGCCCATGCAAGAACTGTTTCGTAAATCTGACCAAGGTTCATACGCGATGGTACGCCCAGTGGGTTCAATACGATATCAACTGGTGTTCCGTCGTCGAGGAATGGCATTTCTTCTTCGCGCACGATACGGGCTACAATACCCTTGTTACCGTGACGACCCGCCATCTTGTCTCCAACTTTCAGTTTACGTTTCTTAGCAATATAGACTTTCGCAAGTTGAACGATACCAGCTGGTAATTCATCACCAACTTGTAACGCGAACTTCCTGCGTTTGTAATTTCCACCAAGGTCATTGTTCTTGATACCGAAGTTGTGCAGAATAGTACGCACAGAATCACTTGTATCAGGTTCACTAGTCCACTTGCTTGG
>CAZBYM010000469.1:0-3419 GCA_964495745.1 uncultured Chryseobacterium sp.
ATTTTATTTTTGGTCACCGCCACTTGCCGTTGGATAAAAAAGTAGGGGAGAAGGCACGGTATATTAATCTTGGTGATTGGATTTCGTATAATACGTATGCGGTGTTCGACGGGGAAAGTGTAAACCTACACGAATTCAAAAATTAACCACTTAGGCACTTAAGTTCACTATAGGTTTCACTTAGTGGCGTAAGTTGATCAAACCTAAGTGAAGCCTAAGATTTCTAAGTGCCTAAGTGGTAAAAACTAATATTTCAGCCTGATAACCAGATCTGCGAGCCGAGCCGAATACTACTTGTTTGGAAAAAAATGCGAAAACATTGAATGGTAATGCACGCCTTCCGTATACCGAAGAAGTGGTTTCTCCAAGGGAGTCCGTTGGACAGAAAAAGCGTAGAAGTTGATGGGAGCGGATTGATATTAATGACATTCAATAATTAACCGCTTTGGAACAGACGTAGTGCCAGATTCGGTGCGATGAGAGAAGAGTAAAACCTTAATCACTTAGACACTTAAGTTCACTATAGGTTTCACTGAGTGTCGTAAGTTGATCCAATCTAAGTGAAGCCTAAGATTTCTAAGTGCCTAAGTGGTAAAAATTAATATTTAAGCCTGCTCACCAAATCCGCGAGCCGCGCCGAATACCCCATCTCATTATCATACCAGCCCATCACCTTCACCATATTGCCAACGACACTTGTGAATTCTGCATCGTAAATACACGAGTGTGGATTACCAACAATATCGATTGAAACGATAGGTTCTTCTGTGTATTCCAGAATGCCTTTCAATTCACCTTCAGCTGCTTTTTTGAATGCCGCATTAATTTCTGCCGGCGTAGGAAGTTTCTTGAGCTGACAGGTAATATCGGTAATTGAACCATTCGGAACAGGAACGCGTATTCCGCAACCGCCAAGTCTGCCTTCAAGATGAGGAAATATTTTCGTGATTGCTTTTGCTGCTCCTGTGGAAGTTGGAACCATGGAAACTGCTGCCGCGCGTGCGCGACGTAAATCTTTGTGCGGAGCATCATGCAAACGTTGATCGCCGGTATACGAGTGAATCGTTGTGATATATCCATCATCAACTCCCCAGTTTTCATCGAGGACTTTTATCATCGGAGCAGCGCAGTTGGTTGTGCAGGACGCATTAGAAATTATTGTCTCATTAGCGCTGAGGATCGAATCATTCACTCCTAAAACAATAGTAGAAATATCATTTCCGTTTGGAGGTGCAGAGAGAATTACTTTTTTCGCTCCTGCTTTAAGGTGCAATGTTGCGCTTGCACGATCCAGAAACTTTCCTGTGCATTCAAGAACTACGTCGACATTATATTTGCTCCAATTGAGTTGAGCTGGATCTTTAATTGCCGTAACAGGGATTCTTTTTCCATCAATGACAATTGCGTCTGCTTCTGCAGCAACAGTTCCATTGTAAATGCGATGAATAGAATCGTATTTGAACAGATGCGCGAGAGTGCGACTATCCGTTAGATCGTTGATCACAACAACTTCAATCTCTGGACGCTTCAGCATCACGCGCAAAGTGGTTCGTCCGATTCTTCCGAATCCATTGATGGCAACGCGGGTGGTTTTCATGCTACGAAGTTCGGAAAATATTGACAACATTTTGTTCGGTTATTTTTCGCAGCAATTCCCTTTGTTAAAGGCGCCTGCGGCGGGCTTTACACGGCGATCGGCGAAAAAGGCGGATGTATGTTTCCCACGAGGACGCGGCGTGATCGCTAAAGCGATCTTCTCCGTTTCGCGTAGGTAACACTCAAAAACGTTGTGCCGCGGTTCGCCGTGTAAAGCCCACGGCACACAGTGTGGCAAAAAAAGATCAAGCTACGCCTGGAAAAAACTAATTCAAAGGTCAATCTGAGACACTATCCGAAACCGAACCAATCTTGCGTAAGAGACTTCTAACTACTCCTTGACATACACAATAGTGTCGTAGTAATTTTTCAGATTGTGCGACTTAAATCCTGTTGAGGTTGTGAAGTACAGGACAATTGTATCAGGCGATTGCGAAATTGATGCGAGGTAACCGAGTCTGCGATAAAATGAGAGGCCTTGTAAGTATTGATAAGCGGAGTCTTTAACGGCGATTGAGACTGACCGGTTGTATCGTTCCGGAAAATCGTAAGGAGCAACAACATTGATCCCCGGAAATATTTTTCTCTTTGGATCAGAGTATTCGGAATAATCCCATCGCCACTGTTTTTCGTGCCAAATCCGCTCTGTTTTTATCTTAGTACAGTCAAGTCGCACACTGTCTTTCAGTGGTTTGTAATACCCTAAGAAAAGGTTATTGGTTTTTGATTCTTCAATCCCTTCTGAATGGCCATAAGCATTTTCAATCATACTTGTTTGGGCAACACAAAGTGCATAAGTAAGGAATGCAAGAAAAATAAATGAACCAATTGCAACTGTCCAAAGCGCAATCAAAAGAATTTTAGGGACAGAAACTTTAGATGACATTTACGCAAAGTTATGTGTTCGCCGCAGATTGCACAGATTACGCAGATTGTTATGCAAGAGTATTAATCTAGTTTTTAGGGATTGTTTCGGTTAAATTCCAAGTGCGTCGAAATAATCTGCGCAATCAGCGTAATCTGTGGCAAAAGGAATAGGCTACCAAAACTCATATTCGTACTCATACACATACGTCTGCGACATCGATCCCATTGTCTGTTCAAGATCGTCACGAATGATTAATCCTTTCTTATCGCGGGTGAAGTGATGAATATCCTGCATTTCTCCTGGCGGTAAACCGTAATCGTCTCCGAAATCTTGGTATTGCGGAAACAGATACGCGAATTCCTTTCTGAAATTTGCTTCTTCAGCCGAATTCATTTTTTCCTTGTTTCGTTCGATGTGCTTAAATCCTGTGATGTTATCGTAAACAAAAACATAATGAACGTTGGCAATCAATCCGGTCGAATCAGTCATTTCAATAATCCGGTAATGCTCATCATAAATGTATCTATACTGATGAAGAAGATGGTTATTCGGATCGTACGTTCTTTTCTTAACCAACTGTTGTTTTTCCCGAAAATTGATTGTTCGTATTGAAGCAGAAGAATCGGTGCTTGCAATTACTGTTCCTTCTGCGTCATAAGAAATCGTGGTTGAATACCCAATCCCATTGGAATTGTAAGCGTCTTCACGAATTTTCCAGCCGTTCTTATCGTAAAAATATACATGTGAAGGATTGAGACTGTCTTGTGCAGAGAAAAGAGAAACTTTCCTCGAGCCATCCTTGTCATTGTGAACTTGTGTGATTTTCTGAATTAATGTGCCGTCTTTCGAGCGTTGCGCAGTGTAAACTCTCCTGCCTTTGTTGTCATATCGAAATTCGTGGTAATACGTGTTTTCGTTTTGACGTTCGAGGACTATCTGACCCAACTTGTTATAA
>CAZBYM010000470.1:0-3418 GCA_964495745.1 uncultured Chryseobacterium sp.
AAGGTATAATTCGCACGAACACATTTCCAAAATGAAATTTCCTTTAACAATTTTACTCCTGTTGCTATTTTCTACATTTTCCTTTGGCCAGCAGGAAGGGAGGATACGTTCATTTATGTCAGGACGCATTGACATTTGGGAAATAACACTTAACGATACTGCAGGAACTTTTGAAGCGTACATGAAAGATGATCCCAATCGCTGGACGTTTGAAATCGGAAGCATGAAAGGTGAAGTAAATACTTCCATGAACGATCAATTCAATCGTTGGGAAATTACGATTGGTAAATTAACGTACACCATGCACACATGGATTGCAGGATCCTGGAACAAATGGGAATTATCCGGTGGCGACATGAAAGGACCTTCAACCATCAGCACGTTATACGGAAACAGTTGGGACAATTGGGAAATGGTCAATGACAGTTCGCATTGCGATATTACAACCTACATGAACAATAGTTGGGATGATTGGGAACTAAAAGGCGATATCAATAAAATGACTCAGGGTGAAAAAATCGCCGCGCTATTTCTGCCCATCTTTGTTTCGCGTGTGTACAGACCTAAAATTGCGAGATGATTGCTGCTCACACTTTCATGAATTGTTTAATTTCGTCTGCACAACTGATGTGAACTAAATTTATGAAAATCTCTCTTTCAAAAATTGGGAAAAAATTTGGCCGCGAATGGATTTTTCGCGAGGTGAATCACGTTTTTCAAGAAGGGAGCTCGACTGTAATTCTTGGATCAAACGGTTCAGGAAAATCAACATTGCTGCAGGTTATTTCAGGATATGTAATTCCAACGGAAGGAAGTGTCGAGATCATTGAGAATGACAAAACGATTGATCAGGAAAATGTTCATTCCTTTTTTTCCTTCGCGGCTCCCTATCTCGAACTCATGGAAGATTTTACATTCCGGGAATGCGTTTCTTTCCAGGGGAAATTTCGAAAGTGGAAGGGAGACCTTGATGAAAAACAAGTGATTGAATTAAGCGGATTGAATCATGCGTGTGATAAACAAATCAAACATTTTTCATCAGGGATGAAGCAAAGGGCAAAACTTTCGCTTGCCATACTTTCTGACTCGCGCGTGCTACTATTGGATGAACCATGTTCCAATCTTGACATTCAAGGGCAGGAATGGTATGCAACTCTAATCAATGATTTTCGTGAACAACAAACTGTAATTGTTTGTTCCAATCAAGTCAAAGAAGAATACTTTTTCTGCAATTCGCAACTACGTCTTGAAGCTCTGAAACCTTCTATTTCGTAAGTAAAATCATGTTTTTTCATGGTATTCTGTGGCTATTGCGGCAATTGACCTGAACCACTCATTTTACCAATGAGAACGAGCAAATAATATTTATATTTGCCACCCTGACAAACAGAAGTTCAATCAAATAATTTCAATAACAATGGCTGATACCGGAGACGTAAGCATCGGAACTTTTCTCAAATACAACGGAGATCTTGTACAAGTTGTGGAGTGGCAACACCGAACACCGGGCAATCTTCGCGCTTTCTATCAAGGGAAGATGAGAAAATTGCAAGATGGAAAACTTGTTGAGAACAGATTTCGTTCAGGTGAAGGAGTTGAAATTGTTTGGGTAGAATATAAACACCTTCAATTTATTTATCCGGAAGATGAGAATATCGTTTTGATGGATAAGGAAACATTCGAACAAACATATATTCCTAAGGGAATGGTTACAAACGGACTTGAGTTCCTGAAAGAAGGAATGGACGTTAAAGTTTGGTTTGAAAGTGAACTGCCAATTTCAGCAGAAGCCCCGGCAACAGTTGAATTACAAGTAACATACACAGAGCCCGGCCTAAAGGGTGATACAGCAACAAACACACTCAAGCCTGCGAAAGTTGAAACAGGCGCGAACGTGAATGTTCCTCTTTTCATTGGTGAAGGCGATATGATCAAGATTGATACGAAGAGTGGAGCGTACATGGAGCGGGTGAAGCACTAATCAGTTGTCAGATATCAGACCTCAGAAGAGTAACAGAGTTGAGGTTTCAAAAGAATAAGAAAAGCGCGGATCGGATTCTGCGCTTTTTTGCTTCAATCTACTTCCTGTTCGCCTCTTGAATATTCGTATTTTTACATAAATCTTTCGACGTGAAAATCAAGCCACATAAACTCTCCGAAATTGCCGGAATCATCAATGCCAAATTTATTGGCGATGCAAATCACTTGGTAACGGGATTGAACGAAGTGCATCGTGTTGAAAGTGGCGATCTCATGTTTGTAGATCATCCGAAGTATTACGACAAAGCCTTGAACAGCGCGGCAACAACTATTCTTATTAATAAAGATGTAGTATGCCCTGAAGGAAAAGGGTTAATTGTTTCTGATGATCCGTTTCGCGATTTCAATGCACTGGTTCGCCACTTCGAATTGAAAGGTCATTCGATTGAACAGCACGGAACAGACTTGAAGTTGGGAACAGATACCGTGATTTATCCGAATGTTTACATTGGACGTGACGTAACAATTGGCAACAATTGTGTGATCAAAGCCGGAGTATTCATTGCAGATCATACTGTAATTGGAAACAATGTGATCATCAATCCAAACACTGTTGTTGGAGGAGAAGCATTTTACTACAAACGTCGCGCAGATCATTTCGATAAACTTCTCACTTGTGGACGCGTTGTCATTCACGATGACGTTGAAATTGGTGCAGGTTGTACAATTGACCGAGGAGTAAGTGCCGATACGATTATTGGAAAAGGGACCAAGATTGACAATCTCTGTCACATTGGTCATGATACTGTAGTTGGACAAATGTGTTTGTTCGCAGCATTCGTTGTGATAGCGGGCGTTTCTACCATTGAAGATAACGTTACACTGTGGGGCAGAGTTACAGTTGGAAGTGATGTTACAATTGGAAAGGGCGCTGTCCTGCTTGCAACTTCAGCTATTGCGAAATCAATTGAAGGAGGAAAAACATATTTTGGATCGCCGGCCGAAGAAGCACGAGTGAAATGGCGCGAACTAGCCGCCATTCGTCAACTACCCGATCTTATCGTAGAACTGAACAAAAAAAAAGACTGAGATCAGTTTAGGTTTGACGTTGATCGTTTCATAATTTCCTTTGGTCTAATTTTAACTTTTAGGCCAACAATATTGAACTATATTAGCAGTAATGTCGAAAACGCAGGAATCAAAGCAGAAGGCGCCCAGGATGAAGGATTTCAAACTGAACGCGTTGCTTGATATTACTAAAGCGATTAACAACAACCAGCCGGTATCAGAACTACTGACCATCTTCGAAGATATTGTCAGACTCAAACTGAATATTGGCAAACTCGTATTGTTTAGTCACGATGGAAGTGTTTGGCATCGCTTGTTAAGTTTTGGAGATACGAAACACTTCAGTGAAATAAATCCGGAAAAAGATTTT
>CAZBYM010000471.1:0-3411 GCA_964495745.1 uncultured Chryseobacterium sp.
TTCGATTGTTTCGCGGATGGTTTCCGAAGAATTGTAACAGGCCGTTATTATGGAAATCTTCATTTCAAATCAAGGTCAATTTGCCACTAAGACTCGAAGACACAAAGTAAGCACAAAGTTTGATTTCATTCTTCGTGAAACTTAGCGACTTAGTGACTTCGTGGCAAAAAAGCGGCAACTACGAATCTATCTTTCCCACCCAAATCCTGTTTAAGAACAACATCTGACAAACCCGCCTCCTGAAAAACAATACACGTCTCAAATCCTAACGCCTCGTTAATTTCTACGAATACTTTTCCGTTTGGTTTGAGTTTTATTTTCGCGAATTCTGCAATGGCCTTGTAAAAAATCAATGCATCCTCGTCAGGAACAAATAATGCAGTTTCGGGTTCGTGTTCTTTCACGCGATCGGCCATCGATTCAGCTTCACTTTGCTTTACATATGGAGGATTACTCACGATGATCGAACAAAGTGGCAATTTCTCCCATGATGCACGATCTAGAAAATCTGCATGAAGAAATTTTACCTCTGCATTCAACTTTTCAGCATTTGCTTTTGCAACCGTTAATGCACCTCCAGAAATATCAACTCCGTACACATGCGTGCGCGGCTTTTTCTTTTTGATCATGATGGGAATACATCCACTACCGGTTCCGATATCAATCACAGATAGTGTTTCATCGTGACGCATGATTTCATCAATCACCAATTGCGTGAGTTCTTCTGTTTCGGGGCGAGGAATCAAAACATCCTGATTGACTTCAAATGTTTCTCCCATAAACCATGCTTTTCCAAGAATGTATTGAATCGGCCGACCACGTTTCAAATCTTTGACAGCGAAATGAAATTTTAGCAAATCAGACTCGCTCACTTTTTTATCCGGAGAAAGAAGCAAATCCTTTTTCGTGAGTCCAACGAAATCTTCGAAGCAATACGACGCTAGAATATCGATTTCACTCGGTTCGTATTTCAACGCGAGTTCTCCACGGAAATAATTCAGGATATCCCCTACTCTATTTGTCGGGATTTTCATCTGACTTTTCTTTAACGGGAAGAAATTTAGGATTCGGAAATTCGTATCCGCCAATAACACTCAACTCAGACTTCTTTCCTTCTTGAATCATGAATTCCCATGCAGCTTTTCTTTCGCTCGGAATTATTCCATCGAGAATAGCTTCGCGAATTGCATCTTTGATTATTCCTACTGTGATCGAAGGTGGAATTCCAAAAGCAGTCATGATATCTTCTCCTGTCACTGGCGGTTGCCAATTGCGCATCTGATCTTTTTCTTCGACAGACTTCAGCTTTTCACGAACCAATTGAAAGTTCTGTAAATATCGCTGTACGCGCTCTTCCTGCTTCGAAGTAATATCACATTCGCAAAGTAACATGAGGTCTTCAATATCATCCCCTGCCTCAAATAACAATCGACGAATTGCAGAATCTGTAATTTCTGTTTTTGCCAGAACAATTGGCCGCAAATGAAGAAGCACTAGTTTTTGAACATACTTCATGTGTTCATTCAAAGGCAGTTTCATCGCTGTGAAAATCTTTGGAACCATTCGTGCTCCCCGATCTTCATGCCCGTGAAATGTCCAGCCATGACCTTCCTCGTATTTCTTCGTAGCTGGCTTCGCAATGTCATGCAAAATTGCAGCCCAACGCAACCAAAGATTGTCTGTTTTCGCTGCAACATTGTCCAACACTTGCAGCGTATGATAGAAATTGTCTTTGTGAGCGTGACCTTTGATTACATCAATGCCATATAGCGCCTGCATCTCCGGAAAAATGAATGGCAGCAATTTGGAATTGAAAAGCAATTTGAAACCAAAAGAAGGTACGACCGCAGAAATAATCTTGTTCAATTCATCAATGATTCGCTCTTTGGAAATGATATTTATTCGCTCAGCATTTCGAGTAATCGAATCCAACGATTCCTTTTCAATTACAAAATTCAATTGTGCCGCAAAGCGAATGGCACGCATCATGCGCAACGGATCGTCACTGTAAGTAATATCCGGATTCAACGGAGTCCGAATGATTTGCGCTTCGAGATCACTCATTCCATTGAACGGATCGAGTAATTCTCCGTATGAAGATGCATTCAAACTGATCGCCATTGCATTAATGGTAAAATCGCGGCGATCTTGATCGTCTTTCAACGAACCATCCTCTACAATTGGTTTGCGTGAATCACGGCTGTATGATTCTCTTCGTGCACCAACAAATTCAACTTCCCAATCTTCGAGTTTGACTTGTGCTGTTACAAAATTCTTGAAAACAATCACATGAATACGCAATCGCTTTCCAACCGCTTCCGCAAGACGAATTCCAACTGCAGTAATTTCCGCTTTGTGATCTACAGCAACAATGTCAATGTCTTTACATGGACGACCTAGAATATTATCGCGCACAAATCCTCCGATCACGTACGCATCAACACCGAGCCTGGCTGCTTCTTCCGAAACAACTTTGAAAACGGAATGTGACAAATACTTCTCGTAGTTCATATTAATTAATTCTTGCAGCGACTTTTTTCACATCAATACTCAACGCGCATTTGAAATGTACTTCCGGACATTCAGTATATCCGTGTAGTCCGCACGGACGACATTCCAGTTTTTCTTCAGTTTCAATTACAACAGAATCATCTGACAATGGTCCAAAACCGAATTTAGGCACTGTTGAACAGAAAATAGCTGTTACAGGAGCATTTGTTGCAGAAGCAAAATGCAACGGGGCTGAGTCGTTCACAAAATTCATCTTCGCATCACGCATCAACGATACCGATTGCAAGAATGAAAGTTGTCCGCACAAATTTGCAGCGTTTTCACGTGCAGAACGTTTCAGAATTTCTTCGCAGGCCTGACGATCGCTTGGGGCACCAAGAAGATAAACGCGTTTGGACGGAGAAATTTCCTTGAGTAATTCAATCCACTTCTCCATCGGCCATTGTTTCGTGAACCAAACAGAAGTTGGTGCAACGCAAACGTAATCGCCCGAAGTTTTATGAAACGAAACTAATTTCTCATCCGTTTCAGAAGGATACAATTTCGGAGATTCCGTTTTCATATCTGTGAGATGCTCAATCAATTCAAGATTCCTTCGTACTTCATGTTTTCCGTTCCCGATTTCATGAGTTACTTTCTTAGAATACGACCACGCGAATGGGTTTTTATCGAACCCGACTTTTTCTTTGGCACCGGAAAATGCAACAAGAAATCCTGAAGACCCAAAACGATGCATGTTCACAACAAGATTATACTTCTTCGCTCTGATTTTCCACAAGAGCGACCATAGTTGCGAGAACTTTCCCTCTTTCTTGTTGAACACAAGAACCTCATTCACGAATGGATGATTCTGCAACAAACTTTCGTTTCCTTTCTTTAGCAGAAAATCAATTTTTGCCT
>CAZBYM010000472.1:0-3402 GCA_964495745.1 uncultured Chryseobacterium sp.
GAATTTTGTGCGGGAAAGGTTTGTCATGGTGTTGGAGAAATCCTTTAGGGCGGAGCAGGAGAGGGTGGAGATGCTCAGGGCAAAGATCATAACAAACGTACGATACGTGGTCAAGCCGTTAGTTCCTTCTCTTGAGGTATTCATGGATGATTTCATTCTGGTGTTTTGGAGTTCTACTGTCCATCAAAAAAATCAGAATGTTGTTTCTACGTCCTTCGTTTAACAAATTCAGAAAGGACTGAATTGCTCTGCGAGTAAAGTTATTGGTCGAGAAGAACGAATCTAATTCCCCATCATTGGAAAGAGTATGACACACTCCTCGAACATTCTTAGAGGTTAAACCAAGGGTAGGATGGTAGGAAAATGGTTTGCCTGAAACCAGTACTTCGGAGAAATTTGTGTACAGCATCATCTTGACAAGCCCGTCTTTTATGTCGGACATGCTTGGGACAAGTGACTTCTCGCTGTGTTTCTTTTCGATTAGAAAAAAATCTGTTCCGTTGAGCAGAACTTCATCGACAGTAAAAAAGTAATTTCCACCAAGATAGTTCTTAATTGTGATAGTAGCCTTTTCTTCGATGACGCTCTCTTTTGGCTGAGTAGTTTGATACTCCCTACTCTGCGCGGACGATGCAAGTTCTCTCGAATTATTTTGAAACGCGACAACACTTTCCTTGATAACATCAATCCGTTCGGTTACTCCTCGTTCGCCGTGCAGTTCAACACCAGTTTGTTTTGAAATCTTCTTGTAATGGAGCTTGCTTAACTCAGCGACATTGAGCAAGTTCTTGTTAAGTTCATTAAGATTCCAGTGAAGAGCGTCAAGTTTGTAATGGGCAAGTTCATCGAGACGACTCCTTAAGTATTCATAATCGAATTCTTGCCCAGTTATTTTATGCTCATATTTTGGACTCCTCTTTGCTTTTCTGTAATAGCCAAGAATCACGTAAACCCCGAGAAGGCTCATAAGTGAGATGCTGTCCCACTGAACGAAATCACGATCACCTTGTTTTCCCTCGTCTTTGAGAAAAGGGATGATCGTGACACGTCTTTGAGAAGCCATTGTATCATACACGCGTGCATAAGGGTATGTTCGCGTCCTTTTAGGAGAAACCCAATGGCTGATTGCAAATATGTTATTGCTGTAGGAAAGAAGAAAAGCCCCGTTACGAAATGCAGTCCCTGAAACAAATTCATCTATGTCGACAGATTTGAGTTGCTGACAAAGAGAAGTTTCATATTTCAGGTTCTCAATTCTTGCGTCAATCTTCAACTTTCTTTTACCTCGTAGCTTCAAAAGGGAGCGTATGTTGCGCGACTTCCGCATTTATTCTTTTCACAGCATATTGAATGTATTCTGATTGAGTTTCAATGCCGATGTGCTTCCTTCCTAATCTTTCTGCCGCAAGATTCGTTTGTCCACTGCCTGAAAAAATGTCAAGAACAATATCATTTTTATACGAATAGAGTTGAATAACGCGATCAGCTAACTCTAATGGGAAAGGGCAGGGATGAGGATTCTCTTGAGGAGCTACAGGGCGAATCTTCCACACATTCTTGCTTTTCTCGCCTTGGTAATCTGACAGATCGATCCGATTATTTTCTTTTTCTTCTGCTGTCCGAAACCAATATATATTCTCCTTGTCATCTTTCTCGGCTGGTTTTTGAAAGACGAAAACATATTCCGCTACAAGACTCGGATAATAATACCCTGGATAAGGATGTTGTAATAGAACGCCAGAGCGACGGTCACGCGCAACAGGTTTTTCCCAAATAATATCTTCGCGGAATTTCCAGCCAATTTCCTCCATCCAACTCACAAAGTGAAATGATAAAGGAGTACGCACTCCATTCCACGAAACTGGAGAAATGTTTACAACATTGTGTCCGCCTGGACGGATTACTTTTAGTAATGCCGCGAATCTATCTTTTAGAAACTGCTTGTACTCTTCGTACGAAATTTCCTTGCGCTCCCATCGCGTTCGCTTGCCGTTAAGCTTCTCCACATGTTCCTCATAGTTGATGGCATTCAGATACGGTGGGGAAGTGAATGCCAAGACAACTTCATTTTCTGGTAATGTTTTCAAAACTTCAAGACAATCGCCTTGAATGAACTTACCATTTCCTGCTGAATATTCCTTAAACATCTTTCTCTCTTTATTGATAATTTTTCCAGTCGAATTCATCTGCCTGCGAACAATTCGAGATTCTTTGCACTCTTCTTCCGCTCAATATTTGTAACCGTTGAGCCCCAAATCTCCTCAAGGTTATCAGTACAAATGTACTCTTTGTAGTATTTGCTCACGTCAGCTGCTTCTCTAATTTCTTGTAATCTGCTCTTAATACAAAGCGCATTCTTCGGATCAATTTCTATTGCCACAGAGTTTCTTTTCAGTTGATGCGCAACGATGGATGTTGTTCCGGTCCCTGAGAATGGATCAAGAACCGTGTCACCAACTTTAGTGGAGGAAAGAATAATTCTCAGCAGCAATGCAAGCGGTGATTGCTGTTTGTGAAAGCGTTCACCTTCTTTGTTTCTGATTGCTTCGTCACCAGCGAGATAGCCGGAAGTCATCTCACGAATGTCGTCCCAAACGTCCGTGACGTATGTTCCGTTCTCACGTTCGAATTTGTAGTTCGCAGGCAGCGGCGGGTCAATCCTCAAACGATTGAAAACTCGCGCTCGTTCTCCTTTTGTTGCAAACGCAATTATCTGAAACTGCTTTCCAAATCTGTTTGCTTGCGGCACGGCAGACGTTTTCTTTTTCCAGACGATGAGATTTTGAAACGTCCAGCCGCTTTCTCTCAAACATGCCAAAACATTTTCCGTATTCTTCTCGCGTTGCATAAAGTAGATGCATCCACCATCGGATGTCAATCCAAGAATCTTCGCGCAAACCTCTTTCATAAATTGCCAATACTTTTTATCAGGCAAATCGTCGTCGAAGTAATCGTAGTCTTTGCTCTGGTTGAAGGGCGGATCGAGAAATGTCAAATCAACTTCGCTCTCGATTGATTTTCGATCAAGCAAGTTGAGGCAATCGCCTTGTAGCACTTTGTAGTTCGTCATGACTTCTCCATTCCCGCTAATTTCAACAAATCACTCAGCTTCTCTTCAACGTTCAATTGCTTCGCCCATTCCTTCAAGTAATTCAAATCCAATGTCTCTCGTTTCTGTTTCACTACATTCAAAGCGTCTTGCAGTTGGCGCTCCGAGCGACTCTCTCGCGCCCAATCAAGTTTCGCAAGGATTGTATCTTCAGGAGTTTGAAGCCAAATTCCTCTTCCGTGATACGTCGCTTTAGCGCGTCGTGAGAGGCTCATGCGATCGTACGTGCGAGGTTTCCTTACAATCAAATCAATCTTGTGTCCCGAATCTTTGTGAATAACGTTAAACATCAG
>CAZBYM010000473.1:0-3376 GCA_964495745.1 uncultured Chryseobacterium sp.
CCATCGAGCCGATCATTTCCGATGCCGCCGGTCAAAATATTGGCAGCATCATTGTTTCTCCTGTAGAACTGATTGTGAAATACAAGAAGTTGTGCAAAGTGGAAATCGACGATGAACAAATGTTGGCACTGCAAAATGTTTTGGGTCAGACTTTATTTTCTCCTCCCAACGTAGCGGGATGGAAGGGCGGAAAGAGTTGGATTGACAGTAACTCTTTGGTGCAGCGATTGCATTTGCCGAAAGCAATTTTAGATGCAGGTACTGCAAAACTTTATCGCAAACCTGCATTTGAGGCGAAAGACGAGGAGAAGAAACAAAAAAACAAAGACGAGACGGTGAAAATCAAATCGAACTGGAGTGAAATTGTCAAACACTTTGAATCGGTTCCTGATGCAGAGATTACAAAGGAATGCATGCGTTTTCTTCTTGTTGCCAATACAGAACATATCAATACAGCAGAAATAGAGAAGCTTGCAGATAAGTCGAGCAGACAGCGACAGATTATTACAACGTTGTGTGCGATTATGCAGTTTCCGGAATATCAACTAACGTAGTTCACTGTTAAAAAGTTCACTGTTCACAGTTAGAGGTTCACCGTTCATCGTTAAAGGTTCACAGTCTAGCGTAACAACAGAACATAAAGCAAGATTAGTATGGCTAATTTCTCGAGAAAAGATTTTTTGAAGCTCACAGCACTTGCGTCGGCTTCGTTGATGTTGCCCAAGTTTCTTCGCGGAACAGATAAGCAGTCGGAAGACATTATGAAGCAACTTTTTCTGTCGAACACGAATGGAAAAAGATTGGTGGTCGTACAATTCTCCGGAGGTAACGATGGATTGAACATGATTGTTCCGTTTGGAGATGATTTGTATCACAGCAATCGCCCAACAGTAGGAATCAAGAGCGCTGATGTTTTGAAAATAAACGATCACTATGGATTTAATCCAGTGATGAAAGGCGTACACGATCTTACGAACGCTGGACATTTTGCAATGTTGAATGCAGTTGGTTATCCGAATCCGAATCGTTCGCATTTTCGTTCGATGGATATCTGGCACAGCGCGTCGGATGAAAATCAATATATCCAAACAGGTTGGGTGGGACGGTGGCTGGATTCCTGTTGTGCCGGAGAAAATGTGAAGCCGCATCTTGCATTGGAAATCGATGACGCGATGAGTCTTGCAATTAAAGGTGACAAGATGAAAGGAATCGCGACACGGAATCCGAAGCGAATGAAGTTGCTTACGACAGATCCGTTGCTGAACAAGATTGCAAGTGATTATCATCATCATGAAAGTGATCATCAATTGGTAGATTATTTGCACAAAACACTTGCAGAAACTTCGCAGAGCGCAAATTATTTGATTGAGAAAGCAAAGGCCGGAACATCAAAAGCTATTTATCCGCAACACGCATTTGGAAAACAAATGAAGATGGTGGCTGACTTGATTCTCGGAGGAAGTGAAACCGTAATTTACTACGTGTCGCTTCCAGGATTCGATACGCACGCCGGACAAAATAATCAGCAGAATCGTTTGCTTGGTGTTTATAGTAATGCGATTGAAGCTTTCGCAAAAGATCTGAAAGATGCCGGAATGTGGAACGATACATTGGTGATGACGTTCAGTGAATTTGGCCGACGCGTGAAACAAAATGCGAGTCAGGGAACAGATCATGGAACTGCAAATGTTGTGATGCTCGCAGGAGGATCGCTGAAGCGAAAAGGAATTCTCAATGAGCCAATTGATTTAGGAACACTCGATGACGGCGACTTGATTCACAAAGTAGATTTCCGTCAGGTGTACGCAACGATTTTACAAAACTGGTTGGGGACAGATCCGGAGATTGTGTTGGGGAGGAAGTTCGGAAGTTTAGATTTTGTGTAAGTCAAACTTCGGCTCCGCTCAGTCTGACAAGTCGTCGTTGAACAAGATTTGTCGGACTACGCGGTGCTGAAGGGTGACAGCGGTTGAGCATTAATTCTGATGTAAAACTTTTCTATCATTAAGTAAATAGACGCTTCCTTCCGCAAGAATGGTAATCGCCAAATTCTCTACAACAATTGGAGTTGTTTCGTCAACGCCATCAATGTTCGTTCCTTGCATCGCGGCGCCATCAATCAGAATGACCATTCCGGATCCGATGCATTCGCAATGATTTCCTTCGGAAATAAGCAGGGCAGTATTTTCACCCAGACCAATTCCTAAACATGTTGGATTGAGAATTACTGCATGAGCAAGTCTTCCGAAGCGTCCACGTTTAATGAAGTGTGTGTCGACGATCACATTTTGAATCAGGTCAAATCCGCTGGCGAGTTTTATATCTCCTTTGAAAAGGGCTTCATGAATTCGGCCACCAACAATAATAATTTCCGGCATCGCCATTGCACCAGCACTGGTACCGCCGACAATGAAATGTTGATCTGCGTGGTATTTGTTGGTTATTGCGGATAGTAATTTGGATCCGGCGATACATGAAACAAGTTTGCTCTGATCTCCGCCGGTAAAAAAAACGGCATGTGAGCCTTGAATGCGTTTTACTGAATCATCATCGTTCGCATCTTCTGCATTTTCAACTTTGATTATTCCAACATGCGTGAAGCCTTCCCGTTTATATGAGTCAATGTAAATTTGCTCCATCTCGAGAGGAATAGAGGAAGCTGAAGCAATGATTTCAATGATGTGATGTTCCCGTGGAATTCTAGAGATTAGTCTGCCCAAAATTTCGAAATGAGTTGGTGCATCCTTCTTCTTGTGAACAATCAGATTTTCTCCAGCTATTGCGCCTTTGTCCTCGTGTCCACCAATGATTAGTAATTTTCCTTTAGGAATTTTGGAGTGCATGTGATTGGATTAAAGTTGCAATTCGCTTAAGTCCCATTTTTAAGTTTTTTTTATCAGGACCAAATGAAATTCTGATATATTGATCAAAAGCAGATTTTCTTTTTTTCTCTCCTGGTTGGATATCGAACATTCTTCCCGGAACAACAAGCACATTATGTTTGAGCGCCTCTCTGAAGAAATGTTCGGAATTATTTAAGGGGGATTGAAGTTTACTTATGTCGGCCCAGATATAGAACGTACTATTCGCATCATCAGAACAAATCATTCCACATTTTCTTAATGCTTTTAATGTGAGTGTCTGTTTGCTGCTAAACACAGCGCGAAGTGCGTTCGTTTCTTTAATTACTCTTTTGGGTTTGAGTAAGCGTAGTGTTGCTCGCTGAATTGGCAAACTCGGACCTCCGTCTATTCCACTCGCCGCTTTTCCGACATTCTCGATAACATCCTTCGGACCAATAATCCACGCTAATCTCCATCCAGGATAGCGAAATGATTTTGTCAAACCGTCGACAATCACAACTTGATCTGAATTC
>CAZBYM010000474.1:0-3365 GCA_964495745.1 uncultured Chryseobacterium sp.
CGCATGCAATAAAGTTGTCTCGATGAACGAATAAATCTCCTCAGGCTCCGCCATTCGTCCTTCGCCCGATAAACCGCTTGCTAATTCACCAGTTCCTGGAGGAATAATCAAGGTTCCGCGTTCAGCAAGTTTTGCAAGATTCTCCTGCGTTGACGCATGCTTGTACATATCGAGATCCATCGCCGGAGCAATTGCCACAGGACAACGCGTCGAAAGGAATACTGCTTGAAGAATTGAATCGCTTTTGCCGTGAACCAAGTCTGAAATTGTGTTCGCTGTAGCCGGAGCAATTACCATCATATCTGCCCACATACCGAGTTCAACATGGTTGTTCCAAACGCCTTCATTCCCTTCTGTAAAATGACTGATCACGGGCTTTTTTGAAAGCGTTGCTAAAGTCAGAGGTGTTACAAATTCATGTGAAGCCGGAGTCATCATCACTTGCACCTCTGCTCCTGCTTTAACAAGTAGGCGCACAAGTAGTGGAACCTTGTAAGCGGCAATTCCACCGGTAATACCAACAATGACTTTTTTACCTTTTAGCATTGGGCGCTATTAAACAACAAGGACATGGCAGCGCGTTAGCCACCATGTCCGGTATTTCGTAAGGAGAAGAGAATTACTCCTGCTCTTTAAGTGGATTGCGGTGGTAAACTTTGCCTTCGATGAATTCCTGAATAGCAATATTCACCGGCTTAGGAAGACGCTCGTAAAACTTAGAGATTTCAATCTGCTCACGGTTCTCGAATACTTCTTCAAGATTATCAGTGTGAGAAGCAAACTCATTCAGTTTTCCTGTAAGTTCTTCTTTCAACTCAGCGCTGATTTGATTGGCACGCTTAGAAATGATTGCAACAGACTCATAAACGTTGCCTGTTTCAGGATCCAGTTTGCGAAGGTCGCGGGTAACTGTTGTTACTTCTGCGTTTGATTTTTTGAAATCTACCATTGTAAATTGAATTAATTGTTTTTACTCTTTTTGTCTTCTAAATAATCTTCCTGCAATTTCAGGATTTTATCATTCAGTGATTTTGCATCACCACCAAATTCGCTTTCGGGAAAAGATGTGTTGAACAGATTGTATTGGTTCAATGCGTCTTTTATCCGTTGTTCTTTTTTCGCCTCAATGCTGTTCATCGCAAGATAATACTTCGCTTTGATCAGCAGATACATACTTTCTTCTCTGTATTTCGTGTCAGGAAAATCGTGCAAGAGATTTTCGAATGCCGTAACTGCAGCTTTGTAATCGCTGATGTTCAGATACATTTTTGCAATTTCAAACTGCTTCTTCTGCAATTTGAGATACAACACATCAATCAGCTTGTTACATTCCTTTACGCGTTCACTGTTCGGAAACATCTGAACGAAATACTGGAATTGTTCGATAGCCAGATAACTGTCATACTGATCGAGACTGTACACCGGTGAAATCAGGTAGTGACAATACGCGCTCATGTAGAGGCATTCTTCAGCTCGTGCAGCTAGCGGATAACTCCGATAAAAAACACGGAACTGATAACCTGCCAGAATGTAATCGCCTAACTGGTAATTCGAATAAGCAAGATAGAAAAGAACGTCTTCGCCATTAGTTGTATTCCGCATCACAGCGTAGAGCTCATCAAACAGCATCTGCGCCTTCACATAATCGCCACTCGCGTAATACTCTTTTGCTTTTGTGAATTTCAGGTTGATATCGGTGCTCTTTTGGATTTTGCTGAATTCGTTGCAGCTTCCTGCAAAAAGGGTCAAAACCAGAGAAAAAGCTATAAAAAGTCTACCTGCCATATTCAATAAGCGGGCAAAGATAGGTAAAAGTTTGGAGATTGGAGGCGGTAGACTGGAGTACATGGCCATGATTAATTTTGTTCCGGAACTGCACCTCGTGCCATAATTTCTCTTGTCGGAATCGCTCTTTCTCCCGTCTCCCCACTCCCATCTCCCAACTAATTAGAGGTCTTCTGAGCACCTGCGCAACCCGGCTTTGTCAATGAGACGCAGTTTTCGCCCGGAAGTTGCCAAAAGTGCTTCATCGCTAAGGGCATGCAAGAGACGAATGGCGGTTTCTGTAGCTGTTCCGACTAATCCGGCAATTTCTTCGCGTGTTAAGGAAACCGCGAGTGTTTCTCCGTCAGCTTCATATCCGAACTTATCGGCAAGCAGTAGCAACACTTCAGCAAGTCGTGCACGGACAGATTTTCTGGCCAATCCTGCAAGATGATGCTCGGCGTGGCGCAACTCTTCCGTGAGCAAACGAATAACAGCATGAGAGAATTCAGGATCGCTTTCCAGAACCTGTAAAAAAATCTCTTTGGGAACAACCAGCACATCCGCTTCTTCGAGTGCAGAAGCGCTGCAGGACAGAAAATCTCCTCCGAGAATTGCACGATACGCCATCAAATCTCCCGGCGCTGCAAGATGAATGATCTGTTCGCGTCCTTGCTGGTTGGTTGTATAGAGTTTAAGCTTTCCACTCAACACAAAAAAAACACTCATCGGAATTTTTCCTTCCAGAAAAAGCATAGAACCTTTCAGAAGTTTTCTGACTTCAGAAGATTCGTCTATTTTTTTTCTGGATGCGGTATTTAAGCGATTGAGCATGGAATCAAAGGAACAAAAAAGCCATCATATCTGAATTTAATCAGGCATGATGGCGATCAGTATTGGAAAGATTATCCTTTCACCACTTGCTTCACCAGATCAGCAGCTTCCTGCAATTCAATTGCAGAGAAAACTTTCAGTCCGGAGTCAACGATGATTTTCTTCGCTTCAACAGCGTTTGTTCCTTGCAGGCGCACGATAATCGGAACTTTGATGTCGCCAATGTTCTTGTATGCGTCAACAATTCCTTGTGCAACGCGATCGCAACGAACAATTCCGCCAAATATGTTTACAAGAATTGCTTTTACTTTTTCGTCGCGGAGAATAATACGGAATGCCTGCTCAACGCGTGCGGCATTTGCTGTTCCTCCAACGTCAAGGAAATTTGCCGGTTCTCCACCGGAAAGTTTGATGATATCCATTGTAGCCATTGCAAGTCCGGCTCCATTTACCATGCACCCTACGTTTCCGTCAAGCTTTACGTAATTCAATCCGTGACTTCCCGCTTCCACTTCTGTTGGATCTTCTTCGCTTGTATCGCGTAGGCCAACAAGATCTTTATGACGGATAAGTCCATTTCCATCGAGCGTTACTTTAGAATCTACGGCAATAATTTTTCCGTCTGAAGTCTTAAACAACGGGTTGATCTCAAACAAACTTGCATCAATCGATTCATATGCTGTGTAAAGCGATTTCACAAATGCAACCATTCCTTTGAATGAATCTCCGCTTACGCCTAAATTGAATGCAATACGTCTTGCTTGAAA
>CAZBYM010000475.1:0-3357 GCA_964495745.1 uncultured Chryseobacterium sp.
TGAACAAAACTGATCATAGGTATCATTGTACAAATCCAGATCCATGAATTTGTTCTGATAAATTTCCGCCACCTCATTCCAGGTGCGAATTGTATTTGGGCTGTGATCCAAAGTGCTTATGAACTAATTGGAAGTTGAATCGTTTCCGTATTTTTTCAAGTTGATTATTCCCCAGATTGTAAAAACAATTTCGAGAGAACAATACATCAAGAGATATTTGGAATCGGGAATTCCATCATAAGCGAAACTAATCAATCTGCCAATAGCAAGACCACCCATAAATACCACATTCGAAATTGTGGCGGCTTGCCAATATGACGGTTTGAACACGCCGATTGTCCAGAAAATGATCATGGCAAAATATAAACCCATCACCGCTCTGAAGATGTGTGCAGAGTCAACTGTTTCAAGTTTGAAGTCATATAGAAACGGAATGATTTCATTTTGGAAAGATCCGTAGCTAAGTGCGAGTGGAATCAGGCCAAGTGCGGAAATGAAAAGGTGTGCTTTTTTCATTGTTATCGATTATAAAATTATTTCATTGGCTTAAATATAACTTCAAAATATTCAGCCAAGGAGTTCAATAATCAATATTTGATCACATGTGAAGCAATGGACAATAAATTGTAGTCGCTATTGTATTACAATTCGCCGCACATTTACCTTCTCACCATTCACCATCTTTAGCAGATAGATTCCGCTTGATAAATCAGATGGTAGCTCAATCGTAGAAGTAGCTGTTGATCCTGTTCCTTGAAACGTGAAATCGTTAGTTACTACTTTCCCATCTACTGACATCAGCGAAAAAATTACTTCATCACCCACAGGAGCAGAGTAACTCACAAAAATATTTTCATTCGCCGGGTTGGGAAACATGGTGAAATCGGCTGAGGCAATTACTTCTTCCTGTGAGCCCGCGCCAATTGCCGGAGTGACAAGTTGAGTTGTAGTATAAATGTGATCGCCGGTTTTTGCACCATTCCCGTTTGTTGCGTTGCCCGCAGCATAGAATGTAACATTACCCACATTGGTTGTTGGGGCAATCCAACGGAACGAAAATGTTTTGGTATCCGTTCCCAAACCACCGTTCAATTTATGTGTCATATTTTTTCTGACAACAGTATTGACCGTTGCATTCAGGATTTGGGTTTCTGCGGTATTCGTCACTTGCAGTATTCCTGCATTTTGTGGTATTGCATCCATGGTCAGACATTCAGTTCCGAAACCAAATAGCGGTGCACCCATCCGCGCAACAGTGATATTGATTGTGTATGTGTCGCCTGTCATGTATTCCCAGTTGCTTAAATCCGGCGATGTGATGGTTACAGATCCCATACCGTCATTCAATGCGAAACCTGTATGACAACCATTACAAGTAGTTTCACCTGGAGATGCTGTTCTTCCGGCTTGTCCTGTATCGTTCAGAACGTCAAAGCTCATCATACTGATTGTCGAAACAACCACCGCGATGAAAACGGCAAATTTTGTCTTGTGAATTTTCATGTTACAAATCATTGGCATGGTTAACTGTAACAAAGATCGATTTTACTGCACTTTGCATGATATGAATTTCAGCAGATTGCTTGTGGATTTACGCTAACCCGAAACTGCGAATTCGGAACTAATACGTGCTTCCCTCGTGCTTACCCATTGTAAATACTCTCGAAATATTAAAGCCAAGTTTGATTTGACCTTTCAGGATGTTGCTTGTTGAAAATGGGATAAACTGAGTTTCATTAATTCCATATCCATTAGTAATATGTACTTGAAATACGTGGCCACCTGTTTCAATGTCTAATCCAATTGACAATGGATCTTGATAAAGTGTCTTGTCAGGAACATACTGATTGATGCGATACGCGTACTCAAACGTTAATGCCATACGCGCTGTTAGTTTGTATCGTCCGGAAATGCCGGCAGCGAAAATGTCATTCTTGTCGCGGTAATCATCTACCATATTGTAGTGAATATGGAAAGCGGTGAACGCAAGGGAAAGATTGTCGTTGAGTTTTCTGGCAATTGTTAATGTGTTCGAATAAGCAAGTCGCGATGTAAACATTGCGTATTTGTCAATGCCTAATGACTTTCGCGGATCTTCCTTCGTTGTAACATTCATGATTCCTTGATAGGTCATGCTGATTGGCATTTTGTTGTCGGTGGTCTGACGAAGTATTCGCGCCTTGACATTTCCATCCACAATTTTATCGTACGAGCTTCTACCAATACCAACAGTGAACCATTCATTGATTCCGTAATCAAACGCAATTTTAATTCCTGCTGGGCCGTCGAGTCCGAAAAAATTACCGAGAAAATCTTTCAGAAATGGACCGCTACCCGAATAAACATTACCAAAACGGTGCATGATTCTAAAATCAAGAAGTTTTTTTCCAGTTGTCTCGCTTGATGGAAAATTTACAATGCGGGTCGTCTTGAATGTGGCGCGAACATAATCTTTTGGAGCTCCTGCTGCATCAGCTGCGGCAATACTATCCAGCATTTTCTGCATGTCGTCTTCTTGCGCAATAATCTGCACCGGGACAAAAAATCCCAACGCGAAAAACAAGACCAGCAACGAAAAATAATTCTTCATAGTAAAAGCTAATTGTGAACGATGAACTTTGAACGGTAAACTTTGAACAGTGAATTAATTATTCGGTGCTCCTGCGTCAATCCACTTCTTGATCTGAACTAAAGAGCAAGAATCAAGTTGATAATTCGGGGGCATCGGAGTATAAAGCTGTTGATGCCAGGTTGCTCCGTACATGCGAGTGTTGATTGCTACTTCACGCACGCCATCGTATGTATCAAGATGAACATCAGCATTTGCTCCTGATCCGGTATGACATGAAACGCAGTTGTTATCAAGTATCGGACGAACGTGGGTGATGTACGATGTTACTGAAGTTGTATCGCATGGAACGAAGAGTCCGGCTCCTGGATAAACCTCATCCATGTTGTCATTGTAACAGCCTCCAATGAATAGAGCAAGTGTAAGAATAGCGAGGATCTTTTTCATGGTTAGTTATTTTGCGCCCCCTGTGCGATCCAGATATAAATAAGTTTGATTTGTCGATCAGTCAAAGGAGTGCGATCCTTCGGCATTCGATCTTCATCACCTTCAGGAAGTGTTAGCACTTTGTATAACTTACTCGAAGTTGGTTTGCCAGGTTCAATTTCTCCTTTGTCCATGATTTTGTCATAGTCGGTAAGTTTGAACTCCTGATTTAAACTATCGCCATGACAACCAGCATGCCAACATCCTTGCTGAATAATTGGTAATACATCGGCGCTGAAACTAACTTGTTCTTCCGGCAAAACCGCATCGTGCTTGCAACTAAAAAAAATTGGCGGTCACAA
>CAZBYM010000476.1:0-3352 GCA_964495745.1 uncultured Chryseobacterium sp.
AGCCATTCGTTTGCTTTCTATTTTAAAAGAAGCAGAAGACACCCCAGAAGATGATGGCACGGATGTTGAAACAGAAAACGATGATATTAAACCTGAATAAAAGATGATTATGAAAAAGTTCCTGGTTGTTGCAGCCACATTATTGGTGACCTCCGGTGTTGCATTTGGGCAGAAAGTGAAAGTCACAACCTGCTTCAACGCAATGGAGAGTTACAAGAGAGAAAAAGATCCGGCTGATCTTGCGAAAGCGAAACTCAATATTGATGCAGCTTCGATTCATGATGATACGAAGGGCGATGCTAAAACATGGTTCTACCGTGGCAATGTTTATTTAGCCCTTTATCAGGCCGACTTTGCTGCGAAAATGGCATCAATTACAGATGTTGCAGATGCGGGAAAGAAACAATCCATGGCCTATGCCGGAACACCAACCGCGAATATTATCGAAGCGACGAATGCTTATCTGAAAGCAAAAGCTCTGGATAAAGTAGAAGTGTATGACGGAATTGGTCGTGGATTAGCAGATTGTTATTTCTTCACACAGAACATCGGGATTGCCAATTACAATCAGGAGAAATATGCGGATGCTTATCCAATGTTTGACCTGGCTATCTCAATTTCCAGTTCGAATGGAATAACTGACACGTTGAACATAAACAATGCAGCAGTAAGTGCAATGAATGGTAAGATGCATGAAAAAGCAATCAGTCATTTCAAGAAACTAACTGAGATTGGTTATGGAAAAGGAAATACATTCTTGCTGCTTGCACAGTGTTATAACGACAAAGGTGATACAGTTGCATACAAAGCAGCTATTGCTGATGGACTGAAGAAGCATCCAAGTGATCCTGATCTTTTGACAGAAGACGTGAATATCAAGTTGAGTGAAGGGAAATCGAAAGAAGCTGTTGCGCAACTTGAAGCATTGACTGCTCAGCGCAAAGACGATCCTGAATTGTTCTTCGTAGTTGGTAATGTATACGATCGTATGGCAAATCCGAATGACAAAGAGGGCAAACCAACGGCAAAACCTTCGAATTATGAGGAATTACACGGAAAAGCTGCTGAAAATTACAAGAAAGCAGTTGAATTGAAGGGAGATTACTTTGATGCGTTGTACAACCTCGGAATTCTGTATTACAACATGTCGATCGAGTATTATAACCGTTCAAACTCGACAATTGCTGATGCAGCGAAATACGGTAGCCTTTGGGAGCCGCCGTTGAAGATTGCAATCGAATTCCTGGAGAAGGCAAGAGTTGTTGATCCAAAAGACATGAACACGTTGTTAGCCCTGAAGATCTGTTATGGTAACATCGGAGATACCGATAACTATAACAAGATGAAAGATGAAATTAAGAAGTTGCAGGGGAATTAATACTTGTTTCCTTCGGCTGAGCTTGTCATGAGCGAGTCGAATGGCTCAGGATGACAAGTCACTCGGAAATTACACAGGTCAGATGCAAGTCTGGCCTTTTTTTATACAAAACTTGACAGTCTAATGTCTTTTTAGCAACTTCATACCATTTATTGCTAAAGTGGTAATTTGTCGTAAGTATCTGTGCGTAAGGGTGCGCCTGTTTAACATAATGTTTATTATGATTTTCTACGCATTTTTAGAATGAGGTAGAATGAAAGTTATCTGGGCTACTTCTCATTTCGTTTTGAAGAGCTTCTTACTTAACGATGAATATTAACCATAATGGGAGAATTTTGATCATAAAGTATTCCAAAGACGTCAAAATCCAAGTTTTCACAAACAGAAAATTACTCTAATCCTAGTCCTTTATCTATTAATAATCAATAATATAACTACACTTATCTATTGTATCACTTTTAATCTGAATCCGAAGCCTGTGAATCGCTAATATTGAATTCTATATGATAGTATCTCATGGAAAATCGCCAATAACTTTCTGCTCGCTCCTATCCGCATAAAATATATTCAAGGCCTGAACTATTGTCTTACAAGACGTGTAAAGTTCCCGGTTCACGTTGAGTAATGAGGAAATATCCTCTTCGGCCATTTTCCGTTTTCGTGCTGCGTCATAAATTTCATTCTGTCTTTCGAAATACTGATCGTGAGCAAGATGCATAAGCCTTTCAAAGTTTGAAGCAATTGTTTTTGGAGGAGCTTCAAGCATTACATCTATCTCTGTGTAAAATTTTTCCAATTGCTTTCTGAAAGTATTGTATTGATTGTACTTGATGTCGTCTGCAGAATCACGGAAATCAATTCTATTGTGAAGCACGTCTTTCAGTGCTTTTGCAGAATGCATGGCATGTCGAATACAAGAAACGAGTTCATTAACGCGCTTCTGTGATTGTGGAATAAACTCAACCGTGTTAAGCGCATAAATAAGAAGTTCTCCTTCTGAACGCTTAATATCGTCGTACTTATCGTCGTATGATTTTAGTTTGCGATTCCGCTCCTCAATTGCCTCGGCGATTTCCGGAGGTATTTTCACGTGCAATTTATGGGTTGCAAAAGCTTCTAAGTTGAGTGGCAACACACGATACAGTAAAATGCGCGTATCCTGTTCAAGTGCATCCAATGCAATTCCAGGTTCCTTCATTGTTTCCTGTGTAATCACAAACGAAGCATAGTATTTTTTTCCTGCAACATGTTTTGTCAGAAAGCGAGCAAAGCGATCAAGTATTGGCGCAAAAATCACAACACCAATCAAGTTCATGCAACTTTGAAAAAGCACCAATCGCAAGAGAATTTCCTCTTCTCCAAATATCATCCCTGTGAATTGGATAAGTGGATTCATGAAAATGAATGCGAGGATGGTAATGACCAGATTGAAGAATGTATTTCCGACCGCTAATTGCCACTTGGCAGGAATGCTTCCAAATGCTCCAATTAATATTTTCACACACGTACCAAGTTCAGTTCCAATAACAACTGCTACGGCAGTTTCAAAAGGAATTGTCCCGGTATTCAGTGCGCTAAGTGCGATTGCAATTACAGCAGAACTTGATTGTATCAAAGCCGTAATTACGAAGCCGCAGATCACAAATACGATTGGATGATAACCCTGGTAAAGTGAGAAATCAAAATCTTTCAGGAGTAGTTCGATGCTGTCTTTCATCAGGTCAAGGCCAAGAAAGAGGAATCCAAATCCAAGAATGAAACGAGCTACCTGATAAGATTTTTTTCCATCGTTGAGTAAAGCAAGCGCAACTGCACCAAGTCCTACCATTGGAAATGCAACAATTGCAATATCCAGTTTGAAGCCTAATGTTGCAACGAGCCAACTATCAATTGTGGTTCCGAAGTTGGATCCAATTGTAACAGCGAGCGCATTACGCATCGTCATTATTCCCGCACCCAGAAATGCGAGTGTCA
>CAZBYM010000477.1:0-3348 GCA_964495745.1 uncultured Chryseobacterium sp.
CGACTATCAGGAGTTGGAGTTGCAACAGCTTTGCCATAAAAATCTGAAGCGTTAATAAATTCACCCATCTTGAAATATCCATCGCCCAAACACAAGTACGCATCAAAGATCCGCTCATTGGCATCGTTAGGGCCTTTGTTCGTGACATACTTGCGAAACCAAGTCACAGCTTCAGCATACTTCCGTTGCTCGAAATAACAATATCCAATATTGTAATTCGCGGTGTTGTAGTTTATCAAAACAGTTGCACCTGGAGTAACTTGAAAAAGTTTGTACTCCGCTATTGCTTTGTTGTAACCAAGAGAATCTCTACCGGTTTCCGCTTGAGCGTACCAGCTCTCGCCTTTCCAGTAATGCGCTTGCGAATTCAACTCGCGACTGATTGGATACGTCAAAGACTTATCGAAAAACTTAATTGCTTCGAGATAGTTTTTCTGATTGAACAATTCGATCGCACGATTGTAGGCGACCTTCTGATACGTAGCCTGCATTGCAGGAGTCAGAATTTTTATTTTTTCGATTGAGGTAAGAGCAAGCTGATAATTTTTTGAACTCAGATAAACATCAGTCAGAAGAAGATTTGCTTCATCACTACGCGGGTTGTTTGGAAATTCAGCGAGATAATTATTCAGTGCAACAATTGCTTCGTTGAACGGGCTGAATGAAAGTTCGTAGCTCAAGCGCGCACTGTTGAACAATGCGTCTTCACGAATGAGCGGATCGTGTTTCATTGAAGCGGCTCTGCCAAATGCGGAACGAGCGCCCTGTTTATCTCCATTACGAAGATGACAATCTGCCAAATGATACCACGCATTTTGCGCGAGTGCGTCCAGCGAATCGCCAGCAGCAGCTTCGAAAAATGGAATTGCTTTCGCAACAGTGTCCGCTTTGTAATATGCGAAACCGAGCTCGTAAGATTCCTGACGAGATAGTGAACTTGACGCGCGATGCTTTTCGAGAAAAGGAATTGCTTCTCTGAATCTGTTGGTTCGATAATACGAAGCACCAATCAGATGAGCAATCTCAGGAACTTTCTTGGTGTCCGAAGAATCGAGCAATGGTGGTGCGAAAGCAATAACCTCGTTGTATTTTCCCTGGAGATAATAAATCTGAGAAATGTACCATGGCGTTACAGGTCCGAATGCGGCATCATTCTGAAGTTTTAGAAACCCAGCAAGCGCTGTTTCATAATTTCCTTCGATGTAAGCAATGTGCGAGTAATAGTATGTCGCTGCGGGTGAATACTTGGAATTGATATCGCGAATTTCATAGAAATCCTTTTTTGCAGAATCTGTATGCCCAAGCGCATAATGCGCGTACCCACGTTTGAAATAAAATTCAGCGAGTTCTTCTTTCCGGAGGTCATAAATTTCAACCATGCGAAACCATGCAAGTGCTTCATCGTAATCCTTCTTGCGATAGTTGTAACGTCCCAATTGAAAGTGAACCATTCTGCAGCGTGGACTTTCCGGGTGATGCGCAAGAAATGCCATAAGGCGAATTTCTGCGTCTTTGTGAAAAAGCTCCATGGCGCAAATCGCAGCGTAGTACTCCGCATCAGCGACAAGCAAATCATTTTGATTCCTGGATCTCGCCACGATTCCATCGAACACATCTTGGGCTTCAGTATATTTTTGTTTGCCGAAAAGATCGAGTCCAACTCTGTATTCAGCATCCTCAGCAATAACAGCCTGCGTTTGCTGACTGAAAATTGAAGTCGGAGTAATCAGAGTGAGAAGACCGAAAAACAGGACAATCCTGTATAAACCCATTACTTATAGTTTAGCGAATAAAGGTAGTATGGGTCAAATCATCGCTTGGGAGAGTATATTTCTATTTATCAACGTGCACATGTTGAAATTATTGTAAGCGAAAAACTGTTAACGACCACAGGAAACACGCAATATGTTTACGTTTGTAAGCAAATGGAAAGTGAAACTATCATATCTCTAGAGAAAGTAAGTGTGTTCCAAAAGCACAACATGGTGCTGAACAACGTTGATTTCAGTGTTTCAAAGGGAGAGTTTCTGTATTTGCTTGGCAAAACAGGAAGTGGCAAGAGTTCTTTGATGAAGACTCTTTACTGTGATGTTCCATTCAAGCAAGGCAAAGCAAAAATTGCCGGGTTCGATCTGGCAACGATTACTCAAAAGGAAATTCCATACCTGAGAAGAAAAACAGGAATCGTGTTCCAGGATTTTCAATTGCTGTACGATCGCAGCGTGAATGAGAATCTCTACTTCGTCATGCAAGCAACAGGTTGGAAGGATCGCGCCAAGATGGAAGAACGTGCACAGGAGGTTCTGGATAAAGTTGATCTCGCAACCAAAGGTCACAAAATGCCTCATGAGCTTTCGGGAGGAGAACAACAACGTGTTTCAATTGCACGAGCTTTGGTGAATAATCCTGAAGTAATTCTTGCTGATGAACCAACAGGAAATCTTGATCCGGAAACATCCGAAGGAATAATGCGGTTGCTTCAGGAAATTAGTAAGACCGGAACAGCAGTGATCATTGCAACGCACGATATGCTTGTTGTGAGCAAATTCCCCGCGCGAACACTCCGATGTGAAAACGGCGAAGTGACTTCCGTCTAATTTACTTCAACAGAGCGAGAATTTTTTCTGCATTGATGCGGTTCGAAAATTTTTCATTTAGCGCTACCTTTCTTGCATCAATTTCAAGCTGAGAAAATTCTTTGTTCTTGAGCTCCATGATTTCGTTTCTCATAGAAGAAGCATCTTCACGAATAACACACAACGATTCTACGCCCGTATTCGCTACCATTGAAGCATTGACAAGACAATGTCTACCGTTGAACAATGCTGCCAATAATTTCAACTTGATTCCAGTAGCTTGAAAAGTTGGCAGTACGTTAACGTGAGCGTCTGTGATTAACTGATCAATCTCCACTGTGTCAATGTTCGCTTTTAAGGTTACATTTTTCAATTCGGCAGCCGCGGCAATTAATTCAGGAGAAGGATTGTTTCCTGCAATGACCAACGGATAATCGAGTGAGCGAAAAACTTCATTTACCAGAAAAAGTGCTGCTTGATTATTCTCTCCGACTTCGAGATTACCATGATAAAATGCAAAGTTTCCAATCCCCGTTTTACTGAGCACTTCACCATTCGAGTGAAAAGCCATCACATGTTCCACATTCCTGTAGCGATGCGATAGATCTGTGGCATCAGCCGGCGAGATAGCCAGAATGTGTTGAGCTTCCGTTAGAATCGATTCAAACTTCTCGAGCTTATTTGCTTCACGTCTGAAATACTGGCGGCGGGTCCATTTTTTTTCAATACGCTCCAATGCACGGTAGTAATCGTGTTCGATGTTATGTGTGCG
>CAZBYM010000478.1:0-3336 GCA_964495745.1 uncultured Chryseobacterium sp.
CTATAAGCAGTATCCACTTGACAAGAATTTTCGTTCCTCTCAGGAAATAATTCAATTCAATAATAAATTATTCCTGAAACTCGCTGAGTTGCTGATACCGGAATACCAATCTGTATACAAGCAAGTTGTTCAAACGGCCAAAGTAGAAAACACAGGTGGCTATGTAGAAGTCAGAATGCCTCAACGCGCCGACTTAGCTGAAGATTCAATGGAAGAATATACAATTGAATCAATCGCATTGATTCGCCAACTCATTTCGGAAGGATGGCGCGCCGACGAAATTGCGCTGCTAACCCGAAGTAACAAACACGGAAGTGCGCTCGCTAATGCATTAATTAATGAAGGAATTTCTGTTCTCTCTTCCGATTCACTGCTCATCAAAAATTCACCTGTTGTCGGATGTCTCGTTTCATTATTACGCTCTCTTGAACATCCGGAAGATCGTATAGCGCTGGCTGATGTCGTTACCTACCTTAACAAAACCGGTCGAGGAAATTACCCTGTTCATTCTATTCGTTCAAACAATGCGACACTCAATCAAATTCTGTTAGCATTCGGGATAAAAACTGATTTGTCCGTTCTTTCTGTACTTCCACTTTACCAGCAATGCGAAACGCTCGTTCGCACTATTTTTCCGGAAGAACTCAAGAATGCCTGGATTGTATTTTTCCTCGATGAACTTTTAAAATTCGGATCAACCCGAAATCCTGATCGCCAAAGTTTTTTTGAATGGTGGGAAGATCGATCAAAATCTGCATCCGTAGTTGTAACGGAGGGAACTGATGCGGTGCGCGTGATGACTATTCACAAGGCAAAAGGATTGGAGTTTCCGGTAGTAATATTGCCCTATGCTAATTGGACGAATCCTCCAAGGCAAGATGATATTTGGATTTCGCCTTTTGATAATGAAATTTCCGAACTGCCAACAGCAATTGTCGCATTTAAAGAAATTCTGGCTTCTTCCTCCGTAGCTCAACAATTTGAACTCGAAAAAAGTAAACAGGTCCTCGATCAGATGAATGTTTTCTATGTGGGTTGCACTCGAGCAGTAAATCAACTCTACATCCTTTCCGAGAAGTTCTCAGGGAAAGAAAATCCAATTAACGTCGCCTGGTGGTTGAATTCCACATTTAACGAAATTCCGGAAGGAGAAAATTCAATTTGCTTCGGGACAAAAACAATTCCTGAAAGAAAACAAAAAGTACTTCCAGAGTTCATAAGTCTTGGAGCAGGTGAAGGAAAGTGGACAGGAAAAATAAGAGTGCGCAAATACTCTGAAGACTCCTGGGGAAATGCACCGCAAGATGATCCGCGCACTAGAGGAATTGTTATACATCATCTACTTAAATCTATCGAAATAGAATCGGACGTTGAAGAAGTCGTTAATTCTGCCATTAATTCAGGAATAATTTCCACGATTGAGAAAGCTGAAACAATGAATCTTTTGAATTCCGTATTGGCAAATGAAGAACTTCGACCGTATTTCTCCAAAGGAAATAATCTAAAAAGTGAAAATGAAATTCTTGTTCCGGGCGACCGTTCCTCACGACCCGATCGAGTGATTATCAAAGGAAAAGAAGCAATCATTCTCGACTACAAAACAGGAGTTGAATCAGAAGATCACATTCACCAAATCAAACATTACCATTCTTTGCTTGAACGAATGGGCTATTCGCCAGTAATTGGCAAGCTTGTGTACCTTTCACCACTGAAAGTTGTTTCTGTTTAGCGATTTTCATTAACAAATTAACCCATTAGCAAATTAAATCATTGAATCATGCCATCTTTCGACATCGTTTCCAAACTCGATCCACAAACACTCGATAACGCAATTAACAGCGCGAGAAAAGAAATTATCGGCCGTTTTGACTTCAAGAACTCCAAGACTACAATTGAACTGGAGAAGAAAGAACTCATTTTGAAAATTCACACAGAAGATGAAATGCGTTTGAATTCTGTCATCGACGTGATCAGAATGCGAATGGTCAAACAAGGTCTAGATCCAAGAAGTCTCGATGAAGGAAAACAACATGAAGCTTCCGGATTTACAATTCGCAAAGAAATTAAAGTTCGTCAAGGCATTGATAAAGACACCGCACGGAAAATTCAGAAAGACATCAAAGAATCGAAATTGAAGGTGAGCGCTCAATCGATGGACGATCAGATTCGTGTTACTGCCAAGAAGATTGATGATTTACAAGCGGTAATTGCATTGTGCAGGAAAGGTCAATATGATTTACCGTTGCAGTTTGTGAATATGAAGTAATTGGATAATTGGCTAAAAGGTTAATGGGTTAATGGAATTACGTCATTCATCATTTTCCGAAAAAATTGTCTTTAGGAAAGAGATATGTTATTCAACAACCAACTTACCTGTAGCATGTTGTCCGTTTGTTCCGGACAAATCAACGATGTAAACTCCGGAAGCTACATTTTGAAGATCGAACGCAACGAATTTCCCATACACATTGCATGATGTCTTCACCACTTTTCCATTCATGTCGATAATTTTAGCTTCATCAACATCAAAGGTGGAAGTCACGCTCAAAATATTTCCTGAAACAGGATTTGGAAAAATGCTGATTCCACTTTCCTGAACGGGCGCTTGCACTTCCGACGAAGACCATTCTTCCGAAAGTTTGTAACGCACAACAAATCCATCTTCATTCGCAACGTAAAACTGTTGATACGCTCCGGGGGTGACCGAGAGATTATTACTATACGTTACACCGACGCAAGTAACCATGGTATCTGCGTTCACCGTAACACCATAAACATCATCTACTCCGACTCCACCAAGAAATGTTGAAGTGACATAATTTCCTGCCGTGTCAAGTTTCACGACAAAACCATCGCGTGTTCCGCCAATCGAATCCTGAGGCGCTGTAACGTTGATGGGCAAGTCAGCACTGTACGTGTATCCTACAACATACAAGTAACCATCTCTTCTTGCCATACTCCAAGTCTTGTCGTCCGTCGATCCACCGAAGAAGGTTGAGAAAACAGGAACTCCAGTACTATCGAATCGCGCGATCCACGCATCATTCACTCCGGAAAAATTAGTTTGAAATGCGATTCCAGCTACATTGAAATCAATACTTGAAGTATGACCTGCCAAATAAATATTTCCACTTGCATCAGCAGCTACACCAAAACAATCCTCATTAACTGATCCTCCATAGTACGTTGCGTATTCACGATTGCCTGAGATATCAAAGAGCACGTAATATGCATCACTTGTCCCAAGTCGCCCTGATTGAAATGCATTCGGAGTACAAGGAAAATTCAAACTAAAAGTTCCTCCACACAAAACAATCTTATTCAACGGGCTTACAC
>CAZBYM010000479.1:0-3312 GCA_964495745.1 uncultured Chryseobacterium sp.
CAAATGATCCCACGCATGCCATTGCCAGACAATTTTTCCCCCGGTTTTCCCTTCCGGTTTCACTTCGATCAAATGATCAGGAAATAATTTACAGTCCATTATCAAATCAGGGTTCCTCCCGGCTTCAATCGCTTCTTGCTCCGACTTGTATTCCCAAGCAATGAAAATCACATTCCCATTGGGAAGTACCGTGAAGTCGTGATGCATTCGTTTCAAGGAATCATTGTACGTGTACTCCCAAATCAAATTGTTGTCCCAATCGCGGTGTTCAATTTTTCCTCCACCCCCGCCAGATTTGATCCACGGATTTCCAAAATCACCCTTTCCTTTCGTGATGAAAATAGATCCATCCGGCATTAGCTTCGCAGAATTCCCGGGAATGAATTCTTTGTCGACCCATTCGTGAACGATTTCACCGCAAGTGTTCACGAGAAAAACTGTTCCCTGATGATGGGTGTAGATGAGTGAGTAACCTTCGTAAACTTTTGAAGGTTGGGAATAGAGAAGTCCGACTGTGTGAACTTGAGCGATAATTGATGAACGAACTAATATTAGAAAACAGACGAGAATCGATAAGATGATGTTTTTAATCTGCTTCATTGCAAGTGTCCCATATTATTTGCATCAATATCCGCAGAAGAAGAATCAGTAAAACTATCTTCGGCTAATTACCGTGTACAACATCTTTAGGTGTACATAGTAATTTTGTTGGTGTCGACTTTTCAAAAAACAGAATACCATCAAAGTGGCGTTCAAGATTAACTTCCTGCAAATAGCGTGAATGGCCATTGATCCCGGCTTCTGGGTTAAAAACCGCTCCAACTGAATGCAGCTTTGCATCCATAAACAGTTTTGATTTTCTGAAACGGTCGTTGGTGCGCGAACTTGCCACATCAAAATAAGTTACTCCAGTTCCTCTGTGTCGGACCAGAAAAGCAAGACAAGTAGTATCAAGATCTATTGTTCCTGGCTTCGGTTTAGAAAAATCATTTCTACTTGGCGTTGCACTTAATGTATCATGAAGTGGTTGGCATGCATTAAAGCTCCCTTCAGCGAAATCTACACCAATCGCAAAATATTGGTTTCTATACCATTCGTCCAGATAATATCCCATTCTGGCCGATCCACTCTCTTGCTTCTGAATATGGCCATTGTGAGCCCAAAGGTATATTAGACCATTTCTAAGTTTGGCTGAAGTAATCCACTTGACATTTTCCGCCATCATACTATCCCGACACTCTACATACCCAGCGAAGTCCATTCCGGAGACAATAAGCGATTGTTGAAGTATATTGATTGAATACTTCGCCATTACAAACTTTGCATCAAGAGGGTTCTTTTGCGCGCTTTGCACTTCATTAGCCAACTCCTTAATTTTTTCCAAACTATTGCTAAAAATTGACAAACTTTTGGAATCTTGATTCGAATAATAATTTGTGGAATCATTCAGCAGCGGCTGTAACAATTTCAGAACCACCTCTCCTTTCAAAGTATCATAATCCTCAAAAAAAGCGGCTACGCCCTTTGCACATTCTCTGACAATCTGCACATCGTTCCCAAGAAAGATGATCCTGTTTTCTTCTGTAGTCTTTTGGTTGTACTCGCGCATCCAACGTATCATCTCCCAGACTTCTTCTGTGTCCCATGTCCAAAAACCTAGATTCCGCATCACCTCCTGTTTGGAATATGTGGCACCGTTGACATATTTGTTGACGACAAGAATGGAAGAATAATTCCCCTCAATAACGAAAGTTCGGCAGCCGTTTCGAGCAACGAGATATTTAAACAACTCAATCTGAATTTCAAAGTTTTCGTGTGAACCATGGCTTGATTGCCCACACGCAACGATTTTCTTGTTCGTGAAAATGTCATTGGGTAATGTGCTTTCCAACGCAGCGTAATAATCAGCATTAGAAGAGGCCGTACAATAGTTTTTTAATAATTCCAGTTCAGTTTGAACTTCCGTTTCTTCACCACACGCGACGGCCATTAATGCAATCAATAGGTAAATCAGAAATCTTTTCATTTGACTTCCTCTAATTGGTTATTCACTTGCGCATCCGCACATCGTTCACATCTACACATCATAGCCACGATTTTATCACTCCTCCAATCTTCTTCCCTTCCACCAAAAATCCATCGTGTCCAAATGGGGAATCAATTTCCACAAACTCCGCGCCCGGAATATTTTCCACTAGAAATTTTTGCTCCTGCACAGGGCACAATATATCGCTGCTGATTCCAATACACAACGCTCTTGCTGTAATTCGCTTCAACACCTCAGTCACCTCGCCTCGTCCGCGTGCAACATTATGCGCGTCCATTGTTTTCGTAAGTAGCCAATACGAATACGCATTAAAACGATTGACGAGTTTATCTCCTTGATACTCGATATATGATGTTGCTTTGAAATTGTCTAAGCGATCATCAGAATCCGATTGAGTCTGAACGAATGCGCCATAATTTCTGTACGTGAGCATTCCAATTGCGCGGGCCGCTTTGAGTCCACGTGCTCCGGCAAGATCATATGGCCCTCCGAAAGAATTATCACCTTCAATTGCGAGTCGCTGCGCAGTATGAATTGCAATTCCCCAAGCCGATTCTTTTGCACTTGTGGCAACCAGAACCAAATTTTTTACAACATCTGGTTCTACAAGTGCCCATTCGAGACATTGATATCCACCCATCGATCCTCCAATGAGAAGATCAATAGATTCGATGCCAAGATGTTTTCGAACTTCTATTAGTGTCCGAACAATATCTGCGATCGTGAAAAATGGAAACGTTTCATAATACTTCTCCCCGGTTTCAGGATCAAAACTCAATGGTCCGGTTGAGCCATAACACGAGGACGGAATATTTACACAAACAATAAAATACTCTTCAGGATTAATTGCTTTTCCAGTTCCAATTAATTCCGGCCACCACTCAACACAATCGGAACTTGCAGTTAATGCATGACAAACCCAAGCCACCTTTGTTTTTCCCGGGACAAAAACACCAGCCGTTGAGTAGAAGAGCTCAAGTCCGGAGATTTCCTGACCGGTTTCAGTAGTAAAAACCTCATTAAAGGTGAATTTCCCCGTTTGCATATCAGGCGCAAATATACCAGTGTTTGGTGCACGATTTTCTATCTTTGCCACGATAATTACAACCCATGAAAGTTTCTCTGAAAAGGCTTGATAACGACTTCCATTTTGAAGCGAAAAGCGAAGACGGAATAACCATGCATTTCGATGCGAATCCGGAAATTGGTGGGCACAACAAAGGTGTGCGTCCGATGCAGGCATTGCTCATGTCGGTTGGCGGGTG
>CAZBYM010000480.1:0-3276 GCA_964495745.1 uncultured Chryseobacterium sp.
CAACTTTTGTTCCAGTCGCCAACTGGAAGTGCAATGCGCCCCAGCATTTTATGGACGACGGAATTCCCCGGAGTATACGTGATGCAACATAAGGAACAAAATCAGCAGGTGGATATTGCAGCAACGGAACGAAAGATGAAGCGCAATGAATTGATGTATGAACTCTCTGCGTGGTATTTTGAAATTCAATACCTCGATAAGCTTATTGCTCTCATGCAGAAACAGGATTCAGCGTATGCTCAACTTGTTGAACTCAACAAAGGAAGGCCCGACCGTATCACCGCACTGGATAAAGCTCAAGCTGAAACGCACTACGCATTTTATCACGGACAATTGTTGCAGGTGCAGATGCAGAAAACAAACGCGGTACAAATGTTTAATCGCATGATCGGTGCACCGAATGATTCTATGTTCATTCCGCAACCTATTTTTTTGCCGATCGTGCTTACACCTGTGCTTATCGCGGATACGATGATCGCCGCGAATAATCCTTCAACAACTTACTACAATCAACAGGTAACGTTAGCGCAGACACAAGTGAAAACCGAATGGAACCGCGCCATGCCTGGATTGATGACTGGGTATTTCAATCAAGGTCCCGACAACACAACTTCAACGTTCTACCGTTTGAACTTCGGAGTCACAATCCCAGTATTCTTTTGGCAGTACACTTCGAATATAAAAGCATCGAAGCAACAGGCAGAGATTGCAAAACTGGATGCGACAACGAATACCTTTAATCTACAGTTGGAATACGTAAAGGCACAACAAGCTCTCGCGCAGAGTTGGCAGATGATGAATTATTATGCATCGAGCGGGTTGCTCTCTTCGGTGGAAGTGTTGCGTACCGCTGATGCAAGTTTTCGTGCTGGTGCAATCAATCAGCTGGAATATCTACGAAGCATTGAACAGGCCAATACGATTGAACGCGGTTACGTGGAAAGTATTTTCAATTATAACAAAGCAGCTTTATACATCCAGTTTCTTAACGGGTTTGTCAAGTGAGTGCTGTTTGTACAACAATAAGCTGTTCGGCCAACCATTTCTCATTCACTTCTGAAATGGTACAAAAAAAGCGCGGCGTAATTCAATACACCGCGCTCTCATTTATTAATTCCTTTTTCTAATCACGCACCAATTTCACAACACGTACTTCTTCTCCTGCTTTGATAGTCATGAAATAAACTCCCGCAGCAATATCGTTCAGTTGCAAATCAATGACGTCTGTATTCACAAACTCTTCCTGACGTACATGCTGACCACTCAAAGAAACAATTGTCACGCTTACTGTTTCAAAAGTGCTGTTCAACGCAATATGAACCGGTCCGTCAGTTGGATTTGGATATACTTCGATCGTTCCGCTTCCGTTGTTATCTGCAATTCCGACGCATGCATTCACGTTGACAACAACAGTTGCTGAGTTTGCACATCCGTTCGAATCAACAAACATGTACGTGAGCGTATGGGCTCCTGTGCCCGCGGTCATCGGATTGAAGGTAGTTCCGGTAACTGCAGTTCCGCTCCACGTTCCTCCTGCTGGAGTTCCATTCAAATTAACTATTGCATCATTCAGACATGGAGTTATTGAGCTTGCACTTGCTGTTACCGTTGGAAGTGGATTCACTGTAACCGTAAATGAACAGCTACTTGAGTTTCCGCTTGAATCTGTCGATGTGTACGTTACAACAGTTACGCCTAGATTAAAAATTGTGCCGCTAGCATCTCCGGTTCCACTTCCGCTTGTTGCTCCTGACATCGTGTATGTAATTGATGCTACTCCGGAACACGCATCACTCGTTGTCAACGGAATTCCGTCAACGTTGGCGTTGCATGTGAACACATCTGAAGGACAAATAATCATTGGTGCATCGCCATCAGTCACCGTGATGTCGAATGAACAGGTAGAAATATTTCCGGCAGAATCAGTTGCTGTGAATACAACAGTTGATGTTCCAGCTGGAAATGCCGAACCGCTGGCGAGTCCGCTTGTTTGTGTAACAGAAGCAACTCCACAATTGTCGGTTGCAGATGGAGTGTTGAATGTAACAACAGCAGTACAGTTTCCTGAATCATTTGCGGTTGTAATATTTCCACCACATGTAATCACAGGAGCTTCTGCTTCAGTTACAACTATATCAAACGAACATGTTGAAGAATTTCCAGCAGAATCAGTTGCTGTGAATGTCACTGTGGAAGTTCCAACAGGAAAGGCAGATCCACTTGGGAGTCCACCTGTTTGAGTTGCAGATGCAACGTTGCAGTTGTCTGTAGCGAGAGGTGCAGAATAATTTACAATTGCGCTGCACATTCCTGAATCAGTATTCACAGCCATGGTGCCTGGACAATTGAATACCGGAGCCTCATTGTCAGTTACAATGATATCAAACGTGCAAGTCGCAGTATTTCCGGAAGCATCAATAGTTGTATAGGAAATTGTCGTGTTTCCAATTGGAAATGCAGACCCGCTTCCTAAACCTGCTGTCTGAATTGTTGTATCAATAGAACAATTGTCAGTTGATGAAGGAACGTTGAAAGTAACAACTGCAGAACACATTCCGGAATCTGTATTTGCGTTAATATTTCCTGAACATGTTATAACCGGAAGTTCTGCATCAACTATTGTAACTGTGAATGAACAGGTGTCTGTATTTCCAATTCCATCATCGACTACGAAAGTTTGAACCGTTATCCCAACCGGGAATGTAGAGCCGCTGGCAAGTCCTGCTGTTTGCGCGAGTGTAAGTGAACTGCTGCTTGCATAAGTAATTACAACGCTTCCGTTTCCAACGTTAACGCCACCTGCATTCACCTGATTGGTTCCTGAATTAAATGAACCGCCTCCGCCACCAACACCTGCAGTCGTATTTCCTCCACCACCACCGCCGGAATAACCTCCACCTCCTGCACCAACTACATATCCGGAACCATTCCCACCACCACCGAATCCACCAATTCCAAATCCAACATTTGCTCCAGCTCCACCATTCACGAACGCATCGCCTCCTGTATTTGCTGTCCAACCATCTTGGCCATCTGTAAGTAGTCCGCCGCCAGCACCCGATTGAAATCCACTTGAACCAACAAAGCCACCACTTCCTGCAGTTCCACCATTTCCACCTCCACCTGCACCCATTCCACCAGTTGTTCCTACTTGTCCGTGCTTGTTTGGAGAATCTGTTCCTCCCGAACCTCCACCTCCACCACCGGCAACGATTAAAGGTGCATTGGAAATATCAGTTACAAAAGTTCCGCCGCCGCCGCCGTTTCCTGCGTTGT
>CAZBYM010000481.1:0-3270 GCA_964495745.1 uncultured Chryseobacterium sp.
GGCGATGTTCGAAATTGTCGGCGGATCATTGACGGCATTGACCGTTACTACAAAGCCTGCGGGAACAAGAATATCTTTCCCGACCAGTAATCGCAACATCTCACCCAAAGACGCATTCTTCCCTCCTACCAGGTTTACATCCTGCATAGTGCACTCATCTAAACGCATCACATAAACTTTGTCTCGGTCGTCGTTTTTCATCTTATTAGGTTTTGCAATTCACAAGTTTATCCTAATTGAATGCGACATCTAATGATCTCGCAACCTGATCAAGATGACTCTTATCATGACTTCTTGACGCAACTCAGCGAACTGTAATCCAATCCTTGTTATGAGACTCAAATCCTAATTCGAGTGACATAGATCACTTCCTGTACTGATCAGTACCGTGTCTGTCCCGCCAAGTAACTCCTAATTTTACAAGAATAAAATCAGGAACATATTTATGAATACAGTTAGTCAACCAAAGGAACAACCTGGAAAGGAGCCTGAACCTTTGATACCACAATCGCCCCCTGAAATAATTCCGGGAAAGGAAAAGGAGAATCCTCCTTCACCCACACCTGAGATAAACCCCGCTCCGCCACCGGAAAGAACCTTACCTCACCAACCGGAAATTCTTCCTCCCGGTGACAAATCATTCATGTAAACCTTTTGGCATCCGAATCACGTGGATTGCATAACATGGATTCCTTCGGTAACTTCGTCTACTTTATTGCACTCTCAACGCTCAACGAGGTCGCTTCGTTACTATTATTCAAGCTATGGCCATTCTCACTTCTGAAGAAATTCGATTGAACGCAAGTGGTATGCTGTCTGATTCTCAACTAGGGAGGATCCGAAAGAAAGGTTATGGACAATTAATAGCAGGAATATGTTTCCTCATTCTTGTTCCTTTGACAATCATCATGGGCGACATGCAATTCGGCGTCCTCATGATCGCTTGGTTGATTTTCGGTTTATTTTTTGCAGGAGTTTATCTTTATGCAGCGTATCAATATCTGAGCATAAAATCTAGTGACCAACTGAATATTCTTTCATTACAGGGTAAAATCAAAGTAAAAGCATCCGGAAAACGACATGTGATTGTGACTTTGAATGAACGCAGTTTTTTTATGATGGTGAATGAATCTGCCTCGCTTACAGATGGAAAAGAGTTCATTCTCTACTATCTTGAAAAACCAAAAGTTGTCATTGGATGGAATGTAGTTCAACAGGCATCACTTTCATCTGAGTCGGAAATTCATTCAATAGAAGAATAAAAAATCCCTGTCAGTTACGACGGGGATTTTGGTTAACCACAACTATGGAAATTATTTGTACGTAGTTGATGATAAAATACGATCAATTAATCCATCAATTTGTGGGAGATTCTCATCTTTTATTTTCGAACTGAACCAAGCTGATTTTTCCGGGCCTTCAACTGATTCATTGCCAAATGAGACATGTAGATAATCTTCAGCAATCACATCACAAGCTTTGACGGTGGTCAGCACAATCTTGTTGCCAACTTGTGTTACATAACAATTCAGATACATACCGGGTTCAAGTTTATTAGAGTAGGTTTCCTTGAGAAAATAAGATGATTGTCTAAATGCGACGTGCTCAAATCCTGTTCCATTAAAAGTTGCTTTAACAAATGACTTTGACGATTTCCCTTTTACAGAAACTGCCTTGTCAAATGCAATAGCACCCATATATGCATGTGCATCCATGAATGCTCCGAATAAACCTGAACGTTCAGTAAATATTCCGTCTTCGGTTTCCTTTGTTCTACCATTCATTGCAAGAATGAGCTCCTCCATAATCGTTTCTTTGGAATATTCCGCAGCGTCATAAACTGACCATACGAATTCGACTGGATAACCAAGAGAATTGTCTGTAATTGAAAGCGTACTGATCGCACCAGCAACTTCCGGCTCCCCAAATTCCATTTTTTCTGATTGCGCAGGTTTAACAGAAATGAATCCGGTTGCATCTTCAATTCCGTCAGATAGCGGACGTTGTTTGATAATCATACTCGCAGCGCCGGAAGTTACACCTGCATCCCAATCTTCAACTTTCGTACTGATCCACTTCAATCCATCCTCATCCCACACTTCTTCCCAATGGTATCCAACAATCTTATTTCCTGTTCCGGAAACTTCAACTTTCACTTCGGGCATTTTCCATAGCCGCGGAACAAAGCAAAGATCCCTCATGGTTAATGAAGTATCGTCAAAAACAAAATCTGAAGTGCCATCGGCTTTAACCACTTCCGCTTTGAATTCTTTTTTTCCAACTAACTGCGCTTTGATTTCTGCTTTGTCGAAGAAAATGTATGCAGGAACATCAAGGCTGCTCAAATTGAGGTTGATGAAGTAACAGTCGAACGTCCCAACGTTGGCAGGAATTGGAAATGTTACTTTCAATTGCTGAAGAGTTGCGCAGTCGCCATTGGTCGAAGTTGTCGCCGCATTGTTCAGATAAAACTTTGATGTTTGTCCGGTAATGGCGTGACTGATCATCAATGCTGCAATCATAGTTAGGAGGTTTTTCATCTTGTTTGTTATTTTCGATTCACACTATTTCTTTTTGAGGAATGTAATCCAGACATATTCATCTGAAGTTGTTGGTGTTTGATCAATACTGTATGGGAATGGTTTCACTTCGAAAGTCTTACCGCCATCTGTAGAAACAAATACGGCGCCTGGATACTTATTCGTTTCGCTTCTGCTCGATTCAGCGGAAGGAACTTCTACTCCAACTACAAACTTGTCGCCATCTGTAATGAAATGTCTGTAGCCGTAATATGTCGAGGTAGAATTAGCTGCATACAGATTCGTCGGCGCTGAAGGTGTCCAGGTCACACCATTATCATCAGTGATGAAGACCTGATCATACGAAGCGTAAATGATTCGACTTCCACAGAATCCAATTCCACGAGAAGAATTTCTTTCTGTAGGCGCAGGAATTGCCTTCCATGTTTTTCCTTCATCTTCTGAAATAGACAAAACTGTTTCTTCGAAATACCATGCCTGTGCGAGAAGTTTCTTTCCATCAGCAGAAACTGCGAGCCATCCTTCCATTCCGAAAGCGGGGCTGGAGTGAATTGTATCCTTAGCGCACGGAGTTGTGGTATTCTCCCAGACTTTTCCACCGTCTTTAGAAACATGGAAAGAGCCGTTGGAACTCAACGCATAAATGGTATTTGCAGCACCTCCAGCAAGAACATAAGATGCCCATTCGCCTTCAACTGCTGTACTTGTAACATCGATCCATGATTTGCTC
>CAZBYM010000482.1:0-3259 GCA_964495745.1 uncultured Chryseobacterium sp.
TCCGCTCGCCATTTCGTTGGCGGTTTCCTTTTGTTCGCGCTTGTCGCGGTAATTGTCAACGAAGAAACCAAGAGTTATTGCGAGAAAAAGAATAATGAAATCGACACTATTCTCAACGAAGAGTTTGTGCCAAAAGCTTTTGTTCTGAGTCATAAACGGGGGACGCTATGATAGGGATCATAAAAATAGATAGATTTTTGAATTGACCTAACAAATAATACTGAACATCGATTAAAGAGCCTGCTCCGACGAAACGGACCTGACCAATTCTGCAAGTGGATGAATTGTTCGATCAGCTCTCCATGGAGTGACTCCTAACAAATGTCAGTCCGGAGCAGACACCCACATTTCTCACTATATTTATCTTACCCATGGTGATCATTAAATATCTTCTCCCCTGCCTCTTCCTTTTTCCCTTTGTTTCTTATGCACAGGAAGCAGATGTAAGTGATAATCGCAAATTCTCGTTGGGGTTCTCCTTTTCACCAGATTATTCCTACCGCGTACTTCAACCCGATTCTGCAAGTATGTGGATTGCGAACCACAGGGATTCGATTGAAGTTCCGAAATTCGGATTCACGAGTGGAATTAATTTATCATGGAGAATTTCAAAACGCTTCTCATTGGAGGCCGGGCTTCTCCTTTCAGATAAAGGCGAAAGAATTCCAATTCGCGAAGCAGTCTGGAATACATCATCTCCAACTCCTGATCCTTCATTGCCTAAACGATATTCATTCAACTATCACTACCTCTACTTGGATTTTCCGGTTACTGTGAATTATTTTATTCTGACAAAACGCACCAAACTATTTCTCTCCGCAGGAATTTCTACCAATTTGTTCCTCACACAAATGACAACAACATATTACGAATACGAAAACGGTGAAACGAAAAGAAATCGTTCGTTCTACAACAATGGGTTTAATCGGATCAATCTTGCCTGTGTTGGTGGCTTTGGAATCGGATTTGACATTTCCGAAAAAATGTACATGCAGATTGAACCGACATATCGAAGATCGTTGTTCTCTGTAATTGATGCTCCGATTAATGGTTACTTGTTTTCATTTGGCGTGAACGCGGGAGTTTATTATCGTTTGTAAAACAATTTCGTATTGTTACCCGATGTAACTTTGAACGATATTGTTTTCCAATGACATTTAACTTCTGAATATGAGCACTTCCCTACTCATCGCTAACATCCTCACGTTACTTGCTTTTTGTGTGCATGCAATAATGGGCGACAAAGACCTCAAGGTTCTGTATCCAACTTCCGATGCAGCCGATTTGCTTAACAAACAAGAAAAATGGACCATGGTTCGCTGCGGCTGGCACTGGATTTCGGTTGACCTTCTGTTTGCTACAATTGGGTTAGCACTAATCAATTTCACAGATTATTTTGAAAACGAAAAAACGTTGCTGCAAATTCTGGCTCTCTACTTTCTGGTTTACGCAATCGTTTGGGTCATTACCATTCTGATTTCCAAAAAGTTTTCGAAAAGTTTCCTGAAGCTCGGACAATGGGTGTTATTGTTGGCGATAAGCGGTTTGATTTTTGTGGTAAATGCATAGTTCGGGCAAATATTAAAGCGGATTAAATTAGAAACCATCCTCCTTCACTGTGTTAACCTTATCCACACGCGGATCACTGCAATGCGACTTGCGATTGGCCGAGAACATTGGCGCTCTATCCGTTTACAAATACTTAATACCGACTAGTTCGGTCAATCACTAATAAACTTGCAGTTTACTTTTTGTCGCCAAAACAGACGGACGAGAAAAAATAACATGTTGCACTTAGGGGCAACTTATTGTATATTTGTAAATGGAGTAAAATGGATAAGTTTAGAACAATCGTTACTTACAAAAATCATTTTGAAGAGTTTATCACTTACCAAAGCCCAAAAGTCAGAAAGAAAATATATTGGACTTTTTTATTGATTGAAGATAGCCGATATGTTCCAGAGAAGTACTTAAAACATATAGAAGGCACAGAAGGACTTTACGAGATCCGAGTTCAATTCGGAAATGACATTTTTCGCATATTTTGCTTTTTTGATAAGGGACATCTGATAATTCTGGCTAATGCTTTTACGAAAAAAACGCAAAAAACGCCTCGACAAGAAATTTCAAAAGCTTTGAAAATAATGGAGGAATATCATGAAGAAAAAAAATAACATCAAAACACTTGCTCAACTTATTGATGAAGAATATGGCAAGAAAGGGACGCCCAAACGCACCAAGTTTGAGAAAGGCTACGAATCTTTTCGGCTTGGTGCCATGATACAGGAGGCTCGAATTGAAAAAGGACTCACTCAGGAAGAACTCGCCGAAAAATGCGGAACCACCAAATCATACATCTCCAAAATTGAAAACGATATTAAGGAAGTTCGGATTTCAACGCTGCAGAAAATTGTGGAGTTGGGACTTGGAGGACATTTGCATTTGTCGATAAAGTTGTAATCCGCGACTCGATTCGAATTAACGCGTTCTAGTTGGAAATCGAAAATGGCAAATCGAAAATCAATACTTAAATCTCTGCTATCGCCACCAGAACCTTCTCCAACTTCTTCTTCATCTCCGTCGGCGTACACGTGAAGTTATTCGCAAGTAGTGAAAAACAAACAGTTTTTCCATTCCGCAATTTCACGTAACCCGCATAACCACGTGCGCGATTGATATACCCGGTTTTCGCTCGCATGTTGTTCTCAGCGCAAGTTCCTTTGCACAGCGATGTCATTGATCCATCTTTTCCCGCTACAGGAAGTGAAGCATCGAATTCACCAAACCACGACATTTTGCTGATCTTGTAAAGAATCATTGCCTGCTGCTTTGTGGTGACAAGATTCGAACGCGAAAGTCCACTACCATCCATCACGTACATTCCGGCAATGTCAACTCCTTGACTTTTCCAGTAATCACGCACAACAATTGTTCCGCCTTCCGTAGTACCGTCTTCGCCTTTTAATGCGCCAAGCGTTCTCAGAATTTGTTCTGCATATACATTATCACTTTTCTTATTGGTAATCTCAATAATTTTCGAAAGTGAAACCGAAACAAATGTGGTGAGCGATTTTCTTACAAACGGCTTCGCATTCCGTTGATCATTTCTTCCCCACGAACGAGGCGAACCACCTACAATTATTCCTTGTGCTTTCAATCCAGCAAATAAATCTTCTGCGCATGTCAAAGATGGATCCGGATTCGCGGCTTCCACTTCGTAATCCTTTTTTCCTGCCGGAATACTTCCGAACACCATAAA
>CAZBYM010000483.1:0-3257 GCA_964495745.1 uncultured Chryseobacterium sp.
TTCACATCACCTTTTACGGGCTCCGGAATTGTCCATTCTTCACCTTCAAGTCGAGAAAGAAATAAATCGCCACCACCGGATTCATCCTTGTAAACAATCAAAGTTTGTCCATCATTTGATAATCCAACAGCAGCATCGTGCCCAATTGTATTGATCTGATTTCCCAATGGCTCTGGAGGCGTCCACGCATTTTTATCTCTTCTCGAAATGTAAATATCCTCGAAATAAATTCCTGAAGAATCCGGTTGTCCGGGATATGACTGAAGTCCGCCAACGCTAGCTTCACCAACATACGTGTACAACATAACCGAATCATCCGAAGTCACAACAGGAACATACTCTGAAGCTACTGTATTCACAGGATCTCCAATGTTGGTAATTTTTACGTCGACAGGATCTTTCTCCAATTCAATTGCATTGGTGCAATAAATTTTCAAACGTTCTGCGAGTTTTTTTGTTTCTGGCGATGTCTTCTTGTTTGCAAGACAGATTTCCAGACTTGCCAGCGCTTTATCATACTCACGATTGAGGTGATATGCTTTCGCCAGGAAATAATCTATATCCAACGCCTTCGGATTCGACGCTTTTACAACTTCGAGATAACTTACAGATGCGTCTACCTCATCCGTTTTGTGCAAGAGACAAACTCCCAAACGGAACTTTAGAATATCAGCATCAGGATACTTTACTTCAAGCTCGCGATAAATTGGAAGCGCAAGCAAAAAATTGCCATTGTAAAAAAGTTCTTCCGCAAGGAAAAAATTTTCCTGACCTTTTTTATCCTTCTTCCAACCTTTGCCAAGGTTTTGGGCAGAAAGAGCAAACGTAAATAACAACAATAGAATCGTAAACGAGTATTTCATACCACGGGGGGATTGGCCAGATAAAGTTAATAAGATTTGCGAGGTACTGTCACCCGTGTGTGCGGACAAGAGTTATGAATGACTCGAACTGACCGCTTCAGCCGCGATATATCCTGTGGTCCATGCATTCTGGAAGTTAAATCCGCCTGTTACACCATCAATATCGAGCACTTCTCCAGCGAAATACAACCCCGGATTTATTTTACTTTCCATCGTGCGAAAATCAACTTCCTTCAAACTGATTCCGCCACACGTTACAAATTCCTCTTTGAACGTGGTTTTCCCGCTAACTTGATATTCATCATTTGTCAATGAAATGGCAAGATTTCTGATGAGTTTATGTGTTACATCACCCCATTTCTGCTCAGCAGTGATTCCTGATTTCGATACGAGAAACTCCCATAGTCGTTTTGGAACATGTAAATGTGTTGTATTTACCACCTTTTGAGTGGGATGTTGCATCTTATACCAGCAAAGATCGGTGAACACTTCTTCATCATTGGCACCCATCAACCAATTGATTTGCGCTGTGAATTTGTAATTCTTTTCTGCAAATAATCTTGCTCCAATCGCAGAGGCTTTCAATACAGCAGGCCCGCTCAAGCCCCAATGAGTGATGAGAACCGGTCCTTCAGTTTCGACTGTAGAATCTTTGATTTTCACGGTTACTGGCTCTATAGAAACTCCCATAAGCTCAGTAATATTGTTGTTGGGAATATTGAAAGTAAAAAGCGATGGCACGGGAGGAATTATTGTGTGCCCAAGATTGGCCAGCCATTGATAACCGTCAATGGTCCGGCTTCCTCCAGTTGCAACCAGAACTGCTTTTGAGTAAAGCACTGGAAATGATCCGTTGAAAGTGATTTTCCACAAATCTCCTTCTCTCTCCATAGAATGAACTGCAACCTCGGTCGCAATGTCCACGCCATATTTTTCTGCTTCTGAAATCAAACAGTCGATAATGGTTTGTGAATCGTTGGAAACCGGAAACATTCTTCCATCGGCCTCAGTCTTCAGTTCAATGCCACGACTTTCAAACCAGTTCACCGTATCCTGAGGAGCAAATCGCGAGAAAGCCTGAAGCAGCTCCTTTCCTCCACGAGGGTAATTCGTAATCAATTCCCTGTTGTTGAAACAGGAATGCGTTACGTTGCACCTTCCGCCACCAGAAACCTTGACTTTCGCCAGAAGTTTTGAGCTCTTTTCAATGATGATTACCTGCAAGCCAGGATGTAAACGGGCTGCGTTAATTGCAGCGAAGAATCCGGCCGCACCACCACCAATAACAACTAAATCACTATTTCCTTCTATCATAAGCTTTCAAAGGGCTATAACCTTCAAAGGGTTTAACCCTTACCGACCTTCAACAACCATTTGTAGGCTATAGCCTTTTGAAGGTTATTGGTGTAATCAGGTATTTTTTTCAAGAGACAATTGTACTTAAAAAAATGGCACTATATTTATTGTTCAATAACGGAATATTCCGAAACACACAATTAACCTCCGAAGGAGTCCTTCGGACCTAACTCTACCAACATGGGACTATTTGACAAGATTAAAGGCGAATTTATTGACATCGTCGAGTGGCTGGACAGTACAAACGACACAATCGTGTGGCGCTTTCCGCGCTATCAGAACGAAATTAAAAATGGCGCAAAACTTACCGTGCGTGAATCGCAGGTGGCGGTCTTCGTAAACGAAGGACAAATCGCTGATGTATTCCAACCCGGAATGCACGAACTCACAACGCAGAATCTACCGATCCTTTCTACTTTGAAAGGCTGGAAGTATGGATTCAACTCTCCGTTCAAAGCGGAAGTTTATTTCGTAAGCACAAAGCAATTCACAAACTCCAAATTCGGAACGAAAAACCCGTTCATGGTGCGTGATGCTGAATTTGGCCCACTTCGTATTCGTGCATTTGGAAGCTACAACTTCCGTGTAACTGATGCAGCGAAGTTTTTGAAAGAAGTTGCAGGTACAGATCATGAAGTTACAACTGAAGAAGTAACAGAGAACTTACGTAACGTAGTTGTTACCCGTTTCACAGACGCTGTTGCATCAAGTAAAATTCCTGTACTCGACATGGCTTCAAACTATGATGAGTTCTCGAAATTGATCAAAGAAAAAATTGCTGAAGAGTTCACTGAGTACGGATTGACGATTACGAAACTGCTTGTTGAAAATATTTCGCTTCCTCCTGAAGTTGAAGCTATGCTTGACAAACGTTCGAGTATGGGCATCGTTGGAAATCTTGGTGCGTTTTCACAATTCCAAGCTGCAAATGCGATGGAAGCTGCTGCACAAAATCCGAACGGTGGTGGTTTGATGGGTGCAGGAATGGGAATGGGTATGGGAATGTTTCCACCAAGAGGTGGATTTTATGGTGCAATG
>CAZBYM010000484.1:0-2984 GCA_964495745.1 uncultured Chryseobacterium sp.
GCGGGTGGTTGCGATAATGGCGAATCATGAAAAAGTCCGTAAGCAACTTGCCGATCGTGGAATCAATATTCCTTCTGAAACCCGTTTTATTGGCGGCTTGCACGATACAGCGGCAGATCAAGTTGAATTTTACGATGAGAAACTTCTTTCTTCAGAGCACAATAAGCATCACGAAAAAAATAAAAAAGCATTTGAGTTAGCACTTGATCTGAATGCCAAAGAACGTTCACGCCGGTTCGCCTCCATTAACACAAAAAAGAATCTGAAAAATGTTCGTCAGGCAATACTCGATCGCTCGGCATCTCTATTCGAACCACGCCCTGAACTGGGACATGGAACAAATTCACTTTGCATTGTAGGTGGGCGCAACATGACGAAAGGATTGTTTCTCGATCGTCGTGCGTTTTTGAATTCTTATGATCACCGCTCAGATCCCGACGGAAAATTACTCACCGGAATCATGAAACCTCTTGGCCCCGTGTGTGGCGGAATTAATCTTGAATATTATTTCTCACGAATTGATAATTACAGACTAGGTGCAGGCACAAAACTTCCACACAATGTCACTTCACTAATTGGAGTAACGAACAGCAGCGATGGTGATCTTCGTCCTGGACTTCCGGTTCAGATGATCGAGGTGCACGACCCCGTTCGCTTACTACTCATCGTTGAGCATTATCCGGAAGTAGTCTTGTCTGTTGTACAATCAGTTCCTGAGATGTACGAATGGTTCATTAACGAATGGGTTCATCTTCTCGCAATTGATCCACGAACCAATAAATATCATTATTTCCGTGAAGGACATTTTCACGAATACAAAGTGTTAACTCCATCTATTCCCGCCATGCCTGAATTCACAAAGTTTATTGAACAAGCGCGAGAAATGGAATCATCACATATCAGTGACGCGACGAAAGAAAATCTATCCGTTTACCTTATTAATTAAGTTTTGACATGGCACAATATCTATTTATATTTCTTCTTATCCCGCTCGTTGGATTTTTATTCAGTCTCGTTATTCCCCGTCGTCAGGAAAAACTAATTTCCAGCTTGGCGTTGGCGACAACGGGCATACATGCTTTATTCACGATAGGTTTCGTAGTCTATTGGTTAATTCAAGGACACGAAACACTGGAAACAAAACAGTTTACGCTTTACAAAAGTGGCAGCTTTGAGTTTTTCATTGACTTCTATTTCGACAAGATTACTGCAACGTTTAGTATTGTTGGTTCAATATTAGCGTTTCTGGTTGTCACATTCAGCAAATATTACATGCATCGTGAATCAGGATTCCGGAGATACTTCAATACGATTCTCCTTTTCTTTTTTGGCTATTGCCTTATTATTTTCTCGGGAAATTTTGAAACCTTGTTTACAGGATGGGAAATCATCGGCATCTCTTCCTTCCTTCTAATTTCTTTTTATCGCGACAGGTATCTTCCCGTTCGCAATGCACTGAAAGTTATTTCCCTCTTTCGCCTTAGTGATATTTGCCTGATTCTTGCAATGTGGTTGTGTCATCATCTCTGGCATTCCAACATTACGTTCACTCAGTTTAATAGTGCGGTTGGTTTACAGCAACTCTTTTCTGAACACACCGGAATTTATATTGGAATAATTGTCTTGATCATTGCTGCAGCAATTGTAAAATCTGCCCAGTTTCCATTTACGTACTGGTTGCCACGAGCTATGGAAGGCCCAACCTCATCAAGCGCAATTTTCTATGGGTCATTATCAGTTCACATTGGCGTCTTTCTTTTGTTGCGCACTTTGCCGCTTTGGGAAAATATTTTAGCTGTACAAATTGGAATTGGCGCAATAGGATTAATAACAGCAATTGTTGCATCCTCAATAGGGAAAGTGCAACCTACAGTGAAAACACAAATCGCCTACGCATCTGCTGCACAAATCGGAATAATATTTATTGAAATCGCTTGCGGACTCGAGTGGCTCGCTCTGTTTCACTTTGGAGCCAACGCATTCCTGAGAACATATCAATTGCTTGTTTCTCCATCCGTTCTCAACTACGCCATTCACAACCAGTTTTTTTCTCACGATCCTGGAAAATCAGAAAAAACAGTAACTGGAAAATTGAACACTACGTTCTACATTCTGGCTGTGAAAGAATGGAATCTGGATAATTTCTTCAACCGTGTAATTTGGATTCCATTCAAATGGATAGGATCACGATTTCGCTCTACATCAGTTCTACCCGCACTATCCATTTGTGCGTTGTTTGTTGGAGTGGCAATTACCGTATTGAATCTGCCGAAAATATTTCCGCCATTTGAATCCGGTTTCGTTGCGAATGGTTTTGCTATTACCAGCTTTCTCTTTGTCGCTGTTGCATTTAGTTCACGTGGAGAAATTATGAAAGCATGGACCTTGGTTTTCTGTGGTCAAATTATTCTTCTACTCGCCTTCGTCTTAAACGGATATTCCAACTCTACCGATATTCTGCTCTATGGTTCAGGTATCCTTCTTGCGGGAATTACGGGATTCGTGTCGCTATGGAAAGTGAAACAGATTGATCCAAATATCACACTCACATCGTGGCATGGATACGTACACGAACAGCCCGTCAATTCGCTGGTCTTCCTTCTTTCCGGGCTGGGAATTTTAGCGTTTCCGATAACAACGGCATTTGTAGGTCTTGACTTGTTATTCACTAGTATCGGCCATCATCAATACATCATGATTGGTTTTGTCGCTCTTACTGTCGCAATGATCGAACTAACTGTGCTGCGAATTTATTCAAGAGTGTTTTTGGGACAACATGTGAAACAAGATCACCCTATTGCATTTAAGGCGTCGTAACGTATTTGCTGAACATCCTTACATTTGGGCTCAAACATAAAAAATGGGCATCAGCAAAGAAATTAGTGAACGTTGTCAGAATAACTGCGAAATCTGCTCTTCAAATCCCCCTTCGCAGGAATACATTGTATCTCCGAGAAGTGGCAATTCCGTGAACCACAATGATG
>CAZBYM010000484.1:2994-3256 GCA_964495745.1 uncultured Chryseobacterium sp.
AACGACATGGTTGCATTATGCGAATCCTGTCACGATGCAATTGCATCAAACAATTTTGGATCTGTCAAAGATTTTGCCTCCGGAAGCATCTGGAATCCTGTTGCTCCCGTGCAAGCATTAAGCTACAGAATTATTCACGGAGCCGATGGCGCCAACGAAGCTGCTGATCTTGCAGGTACGGCAGGACTTGATGAAGAAACTATTCAGTGGGCATTGACTGCTTTCGAAGTTGCTCCGGTACACAAAGACGCTTTCGGAAATA
>CAZBYM010000485.1:0-3249 GCA_964495745.1 uncultured Chryseobacterium sp.
CGACGTGAAACTTGAATTGAACAAGCCTACTCTCGAAGCGATAATTAATTCGTTTAAGGAAGAGAATGTGCAACCGATGGTCGAGTAGAAGAGTATTTTGCCTTCTTGCCACTAAGACACAAAAGCACTAAGGATCACCAAGAATGGATTTTGTGTTACTTCGCGTCTTGGAGTCTTTGTGGCTATGAAAATCAGATTCTCTTAATGCACAACTCCTTCAACTGCTTCTCATCAATCACACTCGGAGAATCAATCATCACATCCCTTCCGGAATTATTTTTCGGGAAGGCGATGAAATCACGAATAGAATCTACGCCGCCGAAGAGTGAGCACAACCGATCGAAGCCAAAAGCGAGTCCGCCATGTGGAGGTGCGCCGAATTCGAAAGCGTTCATCAGGAATCCAAACTGAGCTTGTGCTTCCTCAGTTGTGAAGCCAAGTGTCTCAAACATTTTCGCTTGCAAATCGCGATCATGAATACGAATTGAGCCGCCACCGATTTCAACTCCGTTGATCACCATGTCATAAGCGTTTGCGCGAATATTTCCGAATTGAGATTTATCGGAAAGTTTCGCAATATCTTCCGGCCACGGTGCAGTAAACGGATGATGCATCGCAAACCAACGATCATGTTCTTCGTTGTATTCGAGCAATGGAAAATCAATTACCCAGAGGCAAGAAAATTTATTTTTGTCGCGAAGACCAAGTTGTGTTCCCATTTCGAGACGTAACTCAGAAAGCGCTTTGCGTGTTTTGTCAATTCCACCAGCCATAACAAGCATGAGATCGCCCGACTCTGCGCCCAATGCTGCGGCCCATTTTTTTAGTTCTTCTTCGTTGTAAAATTTGTCAACAGAAGATTTTATCGTGCCATCTGCATTGAATCGTGCATAAACTAATCCTGTTGCGCCTATTTGCGGACGCTTTACGAATTCCGTTAACTCATCAAGCTGCTTGCGTGTGTATCCTGCAGCACCTTTCGCGCAAATGCCTACAACAAGTTCTGCGTCATCGAAAACTTTGAATGACTTGCCTTTCACCACTTCGTTGAGTTCTACGAACCTCATTTCAAAACGCGTGTCAGGTTTGTCATTACCGTAAAACTTCGCAGCATCAGCATAACTCATGTGCGGAAGTGTTCCGATGTCGACACCTTTTACATTCTTGAACAAATGACGAATCAATCCTTCGAACATCGCGAGAACATCTGCACGTTCTACGAAACTCATTTCACAATCGATCTGCGTAAACTCCGGCTGACGATCGGCTCGCAAATCTTCATCACGGAAACATTTTACGATCTGAAAATATCGATCCATTCCTGCAACCATCAATAGCTGTTTGAATGTTTGTGGCGATTGAGGCAACGCATAAAATTGCCCAGGATTCATTCGTGATGGAACAACGAAATCGCGTGCTCCTTCCGGAGTAGATTTGATTAGAACAGGAGTTTCCACTTCAATGAAATCCTGATTACTCAAGTACTGTCGCGTTTCTTGTGCGAGTTTGTGACGCAGAAATAAACTTTCACGAACGGGATTGCGGCGTATATCGAGGTAGCGGTATTTCATACGCAGGTCATCGCCACCATCTGTTTCATCTTCGATAGTGAACGGCGGAGTTTTCGCTGTATTGAGAATTTTTATAGTGTCAACAACAATTTCAATTTCACCCGTTCCAATTTTCGGATTCTTGTTTTCGCGTTCACGAACTTTTCCAAAAATCTGCACTACATATTCGCGATTCAGTTTTTGCGCTTCTGCACCTAACTCTGGATTCGTTGCCATATTGAAAGCGAGCTGCGTAATTCCATATCGATCGCGAAGATCAACGAAAGTCAGTCCTCCAAAATCGCGTGAAGTTTGAACCCACCCAGCGAGTGTAACTTGTTTGCCGGTATCAGAAAGGCGCAATTGGCCGCAAGTGTGTGTACGGAGCATAGGAAATGGTGTGTAATGGTGGGCAAAAGTACGAATTTGGTTTCGGGTTGAGGAGTTTCGGGTTTCGGGTTAGGCTTTGTCAGTTCGAGCGCAGTCCGATAGCTATCGGACGAGAACCAACAAGGCCAACCGGAAACTGCCTCGATTCCGTATATTTCAAACTCAAATTTTCTGACGTGAAAAATTACTTTTTTTTCATACTCGTTATACTTTTGTTCCAACCAGACAGCTTGTTCGCGCAGAAAAAGGAGTTGCTTGAACAGAAGGAAGAACCATTCAACCCCCGCCTTTTCAATATCTACGCTGAATTAGGAGGACATGGCGGCATTTACTCGATCAATTTTCGCCAGAACTTTTCCATTGGAATCACATAAGAGTGTTATTGTTTTTGTTGATTAGAAAATTATCTTTTGGAAACAGTCGTCTGTTTTCGCTGGTAATATTTGAGCGATTAGCGGACATGGCATTAAGTTCAGGGTAAAGAGGCGAAGAAAAGTTTTGGAAAATTTTGACCAAAAACTCGATTGGAACTAAATGTCAAGTAGTTGTGATACTGAAACTCCAAGTTCCTTAGCGATCTTTCGAAGAGTCTTTACAGTCGGGTTGGTTCTTCCGCTTTCGATCCTTCTTAACGCTGAATCTTCAATGTTGATGCTACTTGATAAATCAACTTGTTTCAGATTTTTTGCCTTTCTTAATTGAACGATCCTCTGTCCCAACTTCCTCAAAAATTGTTTGTCGTCCATTTCGATTGACTGTGTGAATAGTCAATGAAATTGAGGAGAATCGAAAAAAATGTACAGAACATATATGTGCTGTTTGCGAATTAAGTCTTATTTTCGATCAGTCAAATTATCAAACACCAACGAAAATGAGCTTTTCGACGCAGCTGAACCTTCGGTTTTACACATCCATTTTGCTTTGTGTTGGAGCGGCTATCCTATTCTTCATTCCTTACCAAATCCTGTTCAATGGAAACTCATGGTGCATTCACAAGAATCTCATTGGTTTTGAATGTCCCGGTTGTGGAATGACCCGTGCATTATATTCACTGCTGCATGCTGATTTACGTACAGCATTAGGATATAATTTTTGTGTTGTGATCCTGTTGCCTGTTATTTTTATTGAAATCTATCTTGGATTCAATTATTCCGAAAGATTAAGTCGGGCAAGAAAAATCACACAGAACTTATTGGCGGGATCATTATGCCTGATCTATTTGTTACGCGCAAGCAATTTTTTTCTATTTCACCAGTCTTAAACTTTAAAAACAAAACCTATGTTTAACGGAGCAGCAAATGTCAGTTTC
>CAZBYM010000486.1:0-3242 GCA_964495745.1 uncultured Chryseobacterium sp.
CATGGCGGTGCTTGCGAAAGGAAGCACTGAACAGAAAGCCATGGCACAAGATGCTGTTAACCGTTGGTGGTGGCCATCAATCATGATGTTTGGTCCACACGATTCCGAGTCAAAAAATTCTGCAGACAGTGTGCGTTGGAAAATCAAACGCGAATCCAACGACGAGCTGCGTCAAAAATTTATTGACCGAACAGTTGGCCAGGCAGAATTAATCGGACTCGTACTTCCTGATCCAAATTTGAAATGGAATGAGTCGCGCGGTCATTACGATTTCGGTGCAATCGATTGGACTGAATTCAACAATGTAGTTGCAGGAAACGGTCCTTGCAATAAACAACGTCTTGCGCATCACATCAAGGCTCATAACGAAGGAGCGTGGGTTCGTGAAGCAGCAACCGCTTATGCAAAGAAGAAAGCCGAAAAATCAGCGCTCGTAGCATAAATACGACTTAATAATTTTCGATTCTCAATTTTCCAAAACCGTGGAAAATTGAAAATTGAAAATTGAAAATTGAAAATTGAAAATCATGAGTAAAGACACACAATTCCCGCTTTGGGAAGTATTTGTACAGGCAAAGTCAGGAACACCACACAAACATTGTGGAAGTGTTCACGCTGCAGACAAGGAAATGGCGTTGCAGAATGCACGCGATCTTTATACACGCAGAAGCGAAGGAACCAGCATCTGGGTTGTTCCGGCTGCAATGATTACTGCTTCAAGTCCGGAAGACATGGGTGCGTTTTTCGAACCTGCGAATGATAAGGCGTATCGTCATCCGACTTTTTACGAAATGCCTGAAGGCGTAAAATATATTTAAGCAATGAGCAACAATACTGCTTTACTGGAATTTGTTGTTCGTCATGGCGATAACAATCTGGTACTTGGACATCGTATCTCCGAATTATGTTCATGGGGTCCGTTTCTCGAAGAAGATATTGCATTAACCAACATTGCTCTTGATCACGTTGGCGCTGCGCGTTTGTTATTGAGTTACGCTGCAGAACTCGAAGGCAATGGGAAAACGGAAGATTCTTATGCATACGAACGCGCTAATGAACAATTCACGAATGCATTGCTGCTTGAACTTCCAAATGGCGACTTCGCAGATGTGAATGCAAGACAATTGTATTATTCTGCATTTGCGTTTGTCGTGTATTCCGAATTGAAGAACAGCAAAGACACTACGCTTTCTGCTTTCGCGAACAAAGCGATCAAAGAAACCATTTACCACATGCGTCATTGCAGTGAATGGGTAATTCGTTTGGGAGACGGTACCGACGAAAGTAAATCACGCATGCAAAACGCAATCAATACGCTTTGGCCTTATACCAATGACTTGTTCGCGACTACAGAGAATGATAAACTTCTGATAAAAGATGGAATTGTTCCGGATATTATTGCTCTCAAAACAAAATGGAGTGCACTCGTGAGTGACGTGATTACGCGGGCGACATTAACTATGCCCGATGCAAATGCGTTTCAGCACGAAGGAAGTCGGGTTGGTAAACACACGGAACACATCAGCTATATTGTTGGAGAAATGCAGGCGGTAACGAGAGTGTATCCTGGGGTGAAATGGTAAACCCAATGTGCTAATGAGAAAATTTGCAAATATGCTAATGGACTCGTTGCAATTCGTTTTCAAAACGACTACTCCGTTACAACGTTCGCAAATTAGCATGTTAACTTATTAGCACAATATCCGTGGGTGAAACGCACAAGATTCCAACACATTCAAAGAATATTCCATCCGAAATCTGGGAAATTCTCAAAGGTGTTGTAGATCCTGAAATTCCGGTGCTCACTGTTGTTGACATGGGAATCATTCGTGATGTAGTTGTAAGCGAAAACAATGTAGAAATTACGATCACGCCAACTTATAGCGGTTGTCCTGCAATGGAAGCAATAAGCCGAGATATTGAAGCCGCTCTTACTCAAAAAGGATATGCGAATGTCAGGATCAAATCTATTCTTTCACCAGCGTGGACTACAGATTGGATTACTGAGAACGGTAGAGAAAAACTGCTTGAATTTGGAATTGCTCCACCCGAAAACGAAACGGCAGAAAAGAGTGTTCTGTTTGGTGAACACAAAGCCGTGAAATGTCCGCGTTGCAAATCGGAGCACACGACGATGATTTCCAATTTCGGTTCTACAGCTTGCAAAGCACTTTGGAAGTGTGAAGATTGCAAGGAGCCTTTCGATTATTTCAAATGCATTTGATTGCAACACTTCCAGATGTAAGAATGAACAAGTAACTTAGCCCTATGTCAAATCTTGTCACCTCAGAACACAAAAGTGGTGTAGCCATTATCAAGCTCAACCGTCCTGATAAATACAATTCGTTCAATCGTGAAATGTCATTGGCACTTCATAAAGCACTTGATGCGGCGGCGGCTGACGAAACTGTTCGAGCCATCTATTTCACTGGAGAAGGAAAAGGCTTTTGCGCCGGACAAGATCTCAGTGAAGCAATCGACCCGAAAGCTCCTGGGTTAAAAGAAATTGTGACCGAGCATTACAATCCTATTATTACGCGCTTACGCGGAATTGAAAAACCAATTGTTTGTGCGGTGAACGGAATTGCTGCTGGCGCCGGAGCTAACATTGCGCTCGCTTGTGATATTGTTGTAGCTGCTTCTTCTGCAAGTTTCATTCAGGCATTTTCAAAAATTGCTTTAATTCCGGATAGTGGAGGAACATTTATTCTACCTCGCCTCATTGGATTTCAACGCGCCGCGGCACTCATGATGCTTGGAGAAAAAGTTTCTGCTGCAGAAGCCTGTCAAATGGGAATGATTTACAAAGTATTTGATGATGCAACTTTCGCTGAAGAGTCGATGAAAATGGCTGTCACGCTTTCGCAAATGCCTACAATCGGAATTGGTTTGACAAAACGTTTGTTGAATGAATCGATGAACAACACGCTTGAACAGCAACTTGAAAGAGAAGCTGTGATTCAAGTCGAAGCGGCTCAGTCGAAAGACTTCAGAGAAGGTGTGCAGGCGTTTCTTGAGAAGCGAAAACCGATTTTTACAGGAAAATAATTTTCAATTCCCAATTTTCAATTTTCAATTCAGAGCGAATCGAAAATTCAAAATTGAAAATAATAAATCTGCCAATGACTTACATGACAAAGAACACAATTGTAGGCGTCATCGGTTCCGGCGCTATGGGCAGTGGTATCGCACAAGTTGCTGCAAGTGCCGGACATGCTGTGATAGTGTATGATAACAACAAA
>CAZBYM010000487.1:0-1594 GCA_964495745.1 uncultured Chryseobacterium sp.
AAGTTGACATCGAAATTGCCTTTTGAGCGGAAAGAACATTTCACTTTACCATCACGTTCGGCGAAAAAAGCAGCAAATACAATTCCACGTATCGTTAATGCATAGTTCACTACACCTTCCGTGTCTCCTTTTTTGTAATTGAACTTGTCATGATCTGCATTGTTCAGCGTAAAAAAAGCAGTGTGCAACTCTTGGTTTACTTCGATTTTTTCGCTCAACAAATAACCAAGAAGTCGCAATCGGGATTCGGTATTATCATCGTAAACACGAGTATGCAACGATGAATGCTCTGCTCCGCGCTCAATGAGATCTGCAACAATTTTATGCGTAACAGCTGTCGTAGCCGGAAAACGGAACGAACCCGTATCAGTCATAATTCCTGTGTACAAACAATTCGCAATGTCTTTGTCAATTTGTGAAAGTCCATCCATTAATTGAATGAATTCATAAATAAGCTCACAGGTAGAACTCGCACTTACTTTATGCAACGAGTAAGTTGCGAATGAAGCCGGTTCGGGATGATGATCAATCATGACCATTGGAACGCCGGTTTTCGCCACAAACTCACCTAGTGAATTGATGCGGGAAAGGTCGTTGAAGTCGAGACAGAAAATTAATTCTGCCTCCTTGAGTTTATCATGCGCGACCTTGGCAAATTTTTCCGCGTTGATAACATCAGAATGACCTTTCATCCACCATAGAAATTCAGGATAGTCATTCGGCACTATAACCGTCGATTGGTGTCCTGATTTCAGGAAAAAATTCTGCAAGCCAAGCGACGAACCCATTGCATCTCCATCAGGTGACCAATGCGTTACGATTGCAATACGTCGTTTGATTGACAGAAATGTTTTTAATGCGTCTAGAGACTTTTGTTCCACAGGTCGTAATTCTATTGTCAAAATACCATCAAATTTACAGTTAAAAGAGGGGCCAAATCCTTCTGACTATAAAAAATACCTACTTTTGCAGTCGTTTTTACAGTCGCATAAGCGAAGCAAGAAGTGAATCACAATTTATTTTTATTATGGCAACGAACTTAACGTTTACAATGATCAAGCCTGATGCAGTTGAAAACAACTACATCGGCCCTATTCTCGCAAAAATTAACGAAGCCGGTTTCCGAATCGTTGCACTGAAATACACACGCCTCACACCAGAGATGGCTGGTAAATTCTACGCAATACACAAAGAGCGTCCTTTTTACGGTGAGTTGGTAGATTACATGTCTTCTGGTCCTATCGTTGCTGCGATTCTTGAAAAAGAAAACGCTGTTGCAGATTTCCGGAAGTTGATTGGCGCGACAGACCCGTCAAAAGCTGAACCAGGAACAATACGTGCTCTTTATGCGAAGTCAATTGCTGCCAACGCGGTGCACGGATCTGATAGCGATGAGAATGCAACTATTGAAGGGAATTTTTATTTCGCCCAAACGGAAAGATTCTAAATTATTACGAAGTATTTTCCACTTACCTATTTGAGAATTGCAAGCCCGCGAAATTGTTCCGGGCTTTTTTTATTTCCTACAATCCATTGTCAAAGCTCCACTTTCTTCAGTGACGAATAGAGAAATACCACGGGAAACTCCAATCCC
>CAZBYM010000487.1:1604-3231 GCA_964495745.1 uncultured Chryseobacterium sp.
TTTTGTAATCCATTTACGTTTCACTTCACCGCATACCAGAATCATTTTGGGATTCAGAATTCGTAATTGATCAATCAACCAAAAATTCTCGCGGTGAATAATCAGAATATCACATTCGGATTGCGCGGTTGGCACTTCATTCTTACCTCCCAGCCACATCGTTTTTCCCAGCGCCGACAACCAGCCTCTATAAAATAATGTGCCATGTAGCGAAAGAGAATCATTTTGATTGCATAGTACAATGGACGGATGTCGCAATCCTGATTTTTCATATTTCGGCAAGACATGATAGCTAAACAAATCCGGATTCGCAGAAGTGGCAGAGTCGGTAAATAACACAACATTATTATTTTCCTTGATACCGATTGCCATTCCATTGCGAATATGAAAAACTGTGATGCTTTTTTCCAGAAGATCATCGTGGTTACCAGCAGCAATACTGATTGTCAATCCAAGAAAAGAAATCAGTACACCGAAAACTACCTTTCTTATTTTTGATACAATCACAATCAATAGAAAAATAATTCCTGCATAGAGTAGAAACAACTCGAAGCCGCTCCAAGCCGAAGTCTGAATAACCGCACCAGGCAAAAATTCAGAATATCTCACGCAACCGTTGAGTGCGGAAATAAGAAATCCAAATACTATTCCGAACAAACTTGCGGCCCATGTCCACCACGAAATTGAAAGGAGAAACAGTCCCGCATACAAGCAAATAGTGGAAAGTGGAATAATAATCAAGTTGGATAGTATGAACCAAGTTGGAAATTGCTGGAAGAAATACAACCCGAGTGGGAACGTAAATATTTGTGCTGCAAGCGTCACAGAAATCATGCTCCAAACAGGACGAATTAATTTCGATCGTGGTATCCATCTTTTCTCGATCATTGGCTGAATAATAACTATCCCTGCAACTGCGCAATAGGAGAGGAGGAATCCTGCGTCTTTCAACAGCATTGGATTGCTCACTAACAAAATCAGTGCGGACGCGGCAAGCGTGTTGAGCAAATGTGCGTCGCGTTTTATTACTCGTCCAACAATGATTACGGAAAGCATCATTACCGCTCGAAGAACAGAAGGAGACATCCCCGTCATGAAAGCGTAAAACCAGATCACTAAAAACTGTATTGCGAAACTAATCCATTGTGTTTTTTTTGTTTTCTCCAAAGGAGAAAGTAGTTTGAGTAAGACAACAAACACCAACGCGACGTGCATGCCGGAAACTGAAAGAACATGCAATGTTCCTGATGCCGAATAAGAAGCAAGCAGGCCGGGATCTATGTCCGACGATTGGCCGAGCAATAGAGCTTCACTTACTGCAAGTTCTTGGCCTGACAAACCGCAAACGCGTAGCCGTTCTTTGAAATACCGTCGCAATTTCAAAGCTTGATTTTTGATCCACGATTCAGGAGATGAGCCTGTTTTCGTCCAGGTATCTTGAGCGAAGCAAACGAAACCAATTCCTTGCGAAGCCAACCATGCTGAGTAGTCAAACTCTCCAGGATTCATTGTTGGAGAAGGTTCTTTCACCCCGTTTTTTACCGCTAATACATCTGCATACCGTAATTGTTCTGCTGCCGAATTACGTTTAAGATAAAGCATTGTTACGGCATCGACTTGGTGTTGC
>CAZBYM010000488.1:0-3229 GCA_964495745.1 uncultured Chryseobacterium sp.
CGTGCATTTTATCGATGAGTTCCAATTTTCTTTTGTTGATAATGATGTTGCGAATATTTTCCTTCTCAAATGACAATGGCGACTGACTGTTTCTCGTCATGAAGCCTTTGATGTTCAGAAAGTAGATGTGTGAAGAATCAGCCACTTCTACGAATCTGTTATTCTGCAGAAACAATTCTCTATTGTACGTTTGAATCGGAACTTCCTTGAGTAAATCATCGAACAACAACCAGGAATTGTCTTCGAGGTAATAATTCGTAGCGTATTGGCGACAATATTTATCTAATTCTTCCCGATCGACCGGTTTCTCCGACTTCACCAAGGTTTTCAGTTTCGGAATGTTCGGTGCTTTGTTATCGACTTTGACATAGATCACTTTCACAATATTGTCTCTCAATTGAAAATCGTGAAGATGCTCGTTGTAATACTGCTCAATTTCTGATTCGCTTACCACTGTGTCTAATTTCTGCCGAACCAACTCCGTTTCGTAAGCGTAAATAACCAGTGAATTTCTGTAGTCTGTCAACTTCTTTTCCATCTCCTTGTCTTCTGCAGGAAGATTACTTTCCGCTTTGGACAAGAGCAACATTTCCCGAACCCAGGAGTTGATGAAACTCTCCGCTCGTCTCGTGCTGTCCTCTGATGTTAAACCTACCGGAATTATTCCTTCAAGATCACCTTCGTAGAGATTGAATGCGTAGACGGTAGCGATTATTTTTCCTTTACTTTCATTCACAGCCGCAGCATCTTCCTCACACGATATTATTAAAAAACAAACCAGCGTCATCAAGGAGATGACGCCGGTTCGATAATATGGTTGCCTGTAAGCTACTCTCTGCATTCTATGTTTATTTGACCATCTTGAGAACTTCCTGATTCACAACTACAGGATATTTCGCTTTCAGGCTTTCAATCCATTCTTTGTCGAGCTGATTCTGGTAATCTGTTGTTACAGCTCCGCGTGCTTCCTGCAAAGTTTTCGGACGAGCTGCATCAATTTTCGTCACTACAACAAACATCACGCGCTGGTCTTTCATTTCATTCTTCGAAGTTCCAGCTTTCCAGTTCTTGTCAACAATACTGTTTTCACCTTTCACCCACATTTTGTGGTCAGCAGTTACATTCAGTTGAGAATCTCTGTTCAAAGAGTCAAGAATTTCCTTAGTGGTATGTTTGTTCTTCAACATCTTCCGCACTTTTTTAGCTGTTGCTTCATCTTTGCACGAGAACACCGTTCCGTCTGCGCGCTCAGGAAGCATGTATTTCGTTTTGTTCGCTTCATGGAATGCACGAAGACCGGCAGTATCTTTCACTGCTTTAGACCAGACTTTTTTGTCCATCAAATCGAACAGCAACATTCCATCGCGGTATTCCTGCATCAGATTTTTGAAATCCGGATACTTACGTTCAAGCTGAGAATCTTCGTATGCAACACACGATTCTTCCACCCAATTTTTATACGCCGCATCAACTGTTGAAGGAATTTCATGTTTCACTCCGCGCACTTGGTGAAGTTCCAGCCAAACTGCAAAATCCTGCTGTGTGTAATTTTTACCCGCAAGAATAAACATCGTCTTCGTCATTCCGGCCGCTTTTGAAGCAGACCATCTTCCAAGGAAATACGTAGTATCCACAACTTTGTAAAACTCCTTTACCGTCAATGGAAATTCCTGAAATCCATTTTCAGATTTTACTCGGGCAATTAAAGAAACGCGACCTTGATTTCCACGTTGATCGCGGCTCACACGTTGTTTGATTTCCGGTTTCACTTGCTCAAATGGAGGAACTCCCTTTTTATCAACTCGCTTGATGATGTGCCATCCCCAGGCAGTTTTGATTGGGGCAGCAACATCACCGTTATTCTGCAAAGAGAATGCTGCTTGTTCGAACGGTTGTGGCATTTCGTATAATCCGAATATTGGAATTTCTCCGCCTTTAACTGCAGATTGTTTATCATCTGAAAACTGACGCGCCAGTGTTGCAAAATCTTCGCCAGCCTGAATCTTTCCGTAAATCTCATCCGCTTTTGCTTTCGCGTTGATAGAATCTGCAGGAGCAGAACCTAGGGGAGATTTAATCATGATATGCGCAACAAGTATTTTTCCGGATGCCGGGCGACGATCAACAACATTCACAATGTGGAAACCATATTTTGTTCTGCATGGTCCGCCAACTTTTCCAACAGGAGTGTTGTAACAAAGCGTCTCGAAAGCATAAACCATAGAGAATGCAGTAAAGTAACCCAGGTCTCCTCGATTTTGTTTCGCTGACTGATCTTCAGAAGCAATGAAAGCAACCTCTCCAAACGGAGCGGGCTTATTCTTGAATCGACGCTCCAATTGACGCAACGGATTTACAAGATTGTACACTTTCAACGTATCAGAAGGGGGTGACTTTTTTGTAATGCTCCATTTTGCTTTCAACTTCACTTCATAATCGTTAATGAGTTTAGTTGTTGGTTTTCCAACAAGAAGATTTTGAATGATGCTCACACGCGTATAAGCGATATCAGTATCACGCGGTAAAGCATTCTCGTCGCATAAAATCAGGATATGGCTCGCGCGAATATCTTCCTTCATGCGGTTGTACGCTTCCATAAGCAAACTGTCGTTCACTTTGCGGTCAGTGAGATATTGCAATGAAACCTGACGGAGGTAACCGCCCAGCTCATTCTTGAAAGCAGCGGACGTATCCATTTTCAATTCTTCAGCTTCTTTCACTTTCATTTTGAAAGTGACGAACAATCCGAGATAATTATCTACTGCTTGTGGATTACTCACAGTATCTCTGTTATTCTTCTTATAGACATAGGTAAACTCAGAAAGTCGAACCTGAGAATCTCCGATTGTCATCAAAACAGGATCATTCGTGTCGCTAGGACGAGATGCCGGAGCACCTACTGCAACTTGCGAGAAAATACCCCCGACCATCGTAAATGTGGCTGCTAGGGTCAATAAAAAGCCTTTTTTCATATGTGGCATGCTGATTTTGAGGGATCAAAAGTACTCAATATAGGGCTATCATCAACCCCAATTAACATCCTTTTTGCCCTCATATTCAAGGTTTTTCTACCTTTGCCACACCCTAACAATAAAAACCACTCCCTGATATGAAACTACGCTATGCCGCTCTTTTGCCAATCATGCTTCTTGCAGCATGTGGTAATGAGACAACTGTTGTCGAAAACGGCGACTCCGGATTGAACGATACCGCTACAGGAACGGTTGAC
>CAZBYM010000489.1:0-1392 GCA_964495745.1 uncultured Chryseobacterium sp.
ACAATGAACCACAAATAACAATCCCGAAAAAATTCAAACTTAGTCGTTTGAAAACGGCTATTTGAATTCCTGAGTCGTAACATTGCTCTATAAGATTCGGGACTGGCATATTATGATTATTTCATTTGGCACAAAAGAAACCCGCAAAATATGGGAAGGTGAACGTGTAAAAGGTTGGCCGAATGAATTGCAGGAAATAACGCGAAGGAAACTGAGAATGCTCCACAACTCACAGAATATTGCTGATCTGCTGATTCCGCCATCAAATCGCCTGGAAAAACTGAAAGGCAATAGAAAGGACTTCTATTCCATCCGGGTGAATGATCAATGGCGTATCATTTTTGTATGGAACAACGGGCAAGCCGGAGAAGTTGAATTGATAGATTATCACTAAGGGTAATCCTATCCGTTCGCGCAAATTTTTCCATAACACTAAAGCATATTTCAGTAATTTTTACTTACCTTTAACGTTAGTAACGCAATACGATACTAAAATGGCAAAGCTCAAAAACATTCATCCCGGTGAAATCCTTCTTGAAGAATTTCTCGAACCGCTTGAGATCAGCGCGTATCGGCTTTCAAAGGATATTGGTATTCCGCAAACGCGCATTTCTGAAATCCTGAAAGGTCGAAGGAGAATTACGGCTGATACCGCGCTCCGGCTATCCAGGTACTTCGGTAATTCTGCAAAATTTTGGCTCGGTCTACAGGATGATTTTGATATCGAAGAAGAACAACGCAACAAGAAAGCGGAATTGAATTCGATTAAACAGCATAACCGCAAAGCGGCGTAACCGAGTTGGTCATCTCTTCCCAAAGGGATGACATCGGAATCGTACATTTATCGTATGAAAACTCTCCTTTCACTCCTCCTCTTCTCCACCCTCCTACTCTCATCATGCGGTGAAGACCCAAAACCGGAAAACATTCCACTCCCTCCTTTCGACTCTGTAGTGCAACCTGTTGAGGAAAAAATTGACACCGCTTGTTTTCATGCGCCCGAGAATACAGGAAGTCTCACCGGAGAGTGGATGAGAATGGGTGAAGTGACTGGATTCGTTTCAGAAATAGATTGCATCAAGCAAGACACCACAGGATTTTCTACTCGTCGGGAAGATCGATGGTTGTTTGAAAAAGATTCCATGTTGCTAGAGTTTGAACTTCCCTACGGCAGAGCGTATTACTACAAATTGAATACTTCGAATGACACAATCACGATGGTAGACAACCACTACATGTTTTACGATACGTTGCTTGTTACTCGTTTGGATGCGGATTATCTCATTGTTGCATCCATAAAACAGCTGCCGCCGAAAAGCACGTTGAAGAGGAAGTCGGTGATGTATAAGCGGAGGAAATAACGTCTGTTTGTCATCTCTCGGTACGACTAAA
>CAZBYM010000489.1:1492-3223 GCA_964495745.1 uncultured Chryseobacterium sp.
TCCTTCTGAGCTTCGCCAAGATTTTCAAGTCTACTCGATCTGACAATCGTTGAAGAATGACTTGGCAGATGTCTGTCCGCCTTCGACTCCGCTCAGTCTGACAAACAATCCCAAATCAACCCTCGAGTAGAGACAAGTTTCGAAATTTCGTATTCATACGAAACTCGTTCGAAGCATTTTGTCAAACTGAGCGGAGCCGAAGGGTGACACGGAGAGCACTTCGTTTGTCATCTCTCGGTACGACTAAATCCTTCTGAGCTTCGCCAAGATTTTCAAGTCTACTCGATCTGACAATCGTTGAAGCTAGATTTGTCAGACCGAGTAGCCGCTGCAATTTAATTTGCCAGGATTGCAGGCGTACCGAGGGATGACAAGGCGAAACTTGTATCTATTCCCTCTTCTTCACATTATGTGAGCACAATTACTCTTCATTCACTATCTTTCACTCATGTCCACAAAAGCACGCAACAACAACCTCGCTTCAATCATCTCAGGAATTTTCTTTCTGCTGATTGCCGTAGTACTCTTGTATCTCACCTACTCTTTACGCTCTGAAGCGCAGGGGCGGGAAGTAAAAGTTACACTGGCCGATTTGTATGCCGGCAATGCAATTCATGGAGATTATCTCACCATTCAGGATACTGGAATTGTGATTTCTGCAGCCGCAGATATTACCGACGAATTTGGAACTCCGCTGGGACGTGCATTTCTAGTGAATGGAATTCCGAATTATGTTTTTCTCGTTGGTGCAATGGAACAGTTTACCGATACAAGCGGTGTTCAGGCTATTGGATTACAAGCGGGAACCATGATTCCCGTTGCATTTAATGCGCGTGTAAATACAGTGGGAGATGTTGCGCCATTGGGATTGAAAGAGTTTGCTCTCGCTAACGGATTAAGCACAGGACAACAAGTTTATTCGCTAGAAACTGGAATTACAAAGGGAAATGCTTCTGTTCCGTTTTATGTCACTTTTTGTTTCGGAGTATTTGCAGTGATATTTTCAGGTGCAAGCTGGTGGGGATTGCTGAAGAAGAAAAAAACCACAAACCAATAATTCAGAAATGAATACGTATCCTCCAACCAGCGGAGATCCAAATCAATCTCCTGATTCGAAAGAACAAAAAGTAAATATTATCTGGAAAGTCGTCACGGGAATATATTTTCTGGTATCAATCGGGATCATCCTTTATTGGGCTTTCAAGGACGAAGGCCTGCCACAATACATTTGCGAACTTCAGGCAAGATTATTCGATTCAGATTCCTGTTACATCGCGCTGAATTTCATCGGATCCATTTTCGTTTTTTTGATTCCTGTGATAGTTGGAAAATACGTTGTTGAGAAAATCAGCGGAGTGAAAATTCATTCGAAAACATATCGGTAATGAGCTACAATCAGAATCCAATTGGGAATCAGTTTGCTCCGGACTCCGAAGAAGCAAAACGTGAAAAGAAAATCATTCTTATCTGGAAGATTTGTTATTTCACATATTCAATCGCCGCAGCATGTCTGGTGATGTACTGGGAATTTACTGATCAGGGATTACCGATGTTTTTCTGCGAATGGCAAGTGCGACTTCTAGAACAGGACAGTTGCTATGTTTACCTCAATATATTTCTAGCAATCACTGTGTTTCTGATTCCGATGTTTGTTGCGAGAGCAATTGCACAGAAAGTGACTGGTGTGAAGTTGAAAATACCGGGGTCGTTCCGGCAATGAATTAGTCGCGG
>CAZBYM010000490.1:0-3222 GCA_964495745.1 uncultured Chryseobacterium sp.
CAACCAATTTTCTAATCGTGGCGCTTCTTCTTCGAGAAATTCTGCTTTTGAAATTCCACAATACTCGAATCCAAGACGTTTTGCTTCGGATTTTACAATACCGGTATGTTCTGAGCGGGTCATTCACGGTGAAATTACAGATTACGGCTGATTAATAAACTCAATTCTATGAAACAACTCGATGAAGTAACGCGTATAAATCAACGTGTTGCGTTGACTACAATTCGTTACAACAAACCTTCGAATTGCTAATAACATCCCCCTGTTAGATAGACAAGAAAAATCCTGAATAGAAATTAATTGAACAACCATGTTCACTTGATTAACGTTTCCGGTTCTCTGCATTGATTAGTGCAGAAAAACATCTAACAATGAACAAAAGAAATACGCGATTAATATTACTGTCCTTCCTATTGTCTGTATTGACTCTATCGCTCAATGCTCAGATACCATCAACGCGCATTCAGCAATTAAAAAGTGAAATGTCCTATTTCACGTATGCCAGCAAGTTTGACTCTGCTCAATTTCTTGTTTTGGAGTTTCTGGATCAACCAGGGCTCAATTCACAGGAAATTTTTTACGGCAACTTTTTTTTCGCTGATGTAATTAAATCTTCCGGCCGACCGGAAGAGGCAATTCCGCTTCTCGGAAAAACAATTTCTTTTTTGAAATCAATTCCTGATTCCTCCGGATATGTTTCGCTTGTTTATGGAAACATTGCAGAGTGTTATTTTTCTTCAATGAACTATGACAGTGCGGCGCATTATTCTGCAAAATCCATCTCGCTCAGTCCTCAAACTAGCTTGCGATCAGGAGGGCATGCTGTCAATTATATGATTCTTGGTTATAAAGAATACGTAAACAAGAAGTTTGAAATTGCTGCTGCTTATTATGAAAAAGCAATCAAGGAGTATAAATCACGCGGCGAGTACTGTGAACTCCCGTTGTGCTACACAAAACTTGCTCGTATTTACAACTCCATTGGTAACGTAAAGCAATGCGAAGAGTACGTGAACATGTCAATCCGCGTCAGCGATTCATGTGGAATTGAAAGTTATACTCTTCTTGCTAAACGCACGATGTTCGAAATTTATCAGGAGAACAAAAATTACGAGGCGGCATTGAATCAGTTGATCGAAATCAATGCTCTTGTGGGCAAGATGGAGAATGATAAACTTCATCAGTCGCTTGGAGAACTGAAAGTGAAATATGAAACTCAGCTGATTCAGCAGGAGAATGAAACTCTTCAGAATCTCAATCTGAAAAACGAGGAAATACTTGCGAAGCAAAAAATTGCGTTGATTGTTGCTGTTTCTGCACTGGCAATTCTTTCAACGCTTACAGTTTTGCTTATCAGAATATCGCGGAAAAGAAAAAGAGCGGAACAGGAACTTTCGGTTCTCAATAATCAGCTCGAACAACAAGTGGCAGACCGAACCCTACACCTTACGGAAGCTAATCTCGAAATCAGAGAGAATACCGACCTACTTATTTACCAGAACAAACAGCTGGTGGATTTCTGCAACATCATTACACATAATCTGCGTTCACCAATGCGCAACATTACCACCTTGCTGGATTTTATTGACAACGCAAAAAACGAATCTGAAAAGCAAGAAATCCTCGAGAAACTTCGTCCTGTGACGCGGAACATGAATCAAACATTCGATGAACTTCTCGAATCACTAAAAGTGCGACAGGATCTGGAAATAAAATCGGAACGACTGAAATTTCAAGATTGCCTTACACGCGCAATCGCCGGGCTTGGTTCAGAAATCTCATCAACCGGTGCTACTATCACAGCGAATTTTTCAAAAGCACCTGAAGTGGTTTATCCACCGAAATATTTACACAGCATCTTTCACAATCTCATCAGCAATGCCCTGAAATATTCGTCACCTGAACGAAACCCAATTATTACACTTGAATCGAAGAAATCGGGCGACCGGATAATTTTCTCCATCAAAGACAATGGACTGGGAATTGATCTTGAAAAAAACGGAGCAAAACTATTCATGCTTGGAAAAGTGTTTCACCAGCATCGCGATGCGAAAGGATTTGGCTTGTTCATTACGAAGACACAAGTCGAAGCGATGAAAGGTAAAATCCGGGTTGAAAGTGAGCCTGGAAAAGGCACAACGTTTATTATTGAATTCGCTGAACAATCTGAATAAAACTTTGGAAAGAAACCTATTCTCCGAACAAAGTTCCTGCATCACGCCCGGAAATTTTACCCAGATGTTTGTAAGCAAGATCAGTTGCTTGTCGTCCCCGTGGAGTACGTGATAAATATCCTTCCTGAATAAGAAATGGTTCATACACTTCTTCGATTGTTCCCGCTTCTTCTCCAACAGCAGTAGAAATGGTTGTTATTCCAACAGGGCCGCCTTTGAATTTATTAACGATCGCAGAAAGAATCCGAATGTCCATTTCATCCAATCCGTTCTTGTCCACGTTCAATGCTTTCAATGCGATCTGTGCGATTTCCATATCGATGGAACCATTGCCTTTGATTTGTGCGAAGTCGCGCACACGACGAAGCAATGCATTTGCAATCCGAGGTGTTCCTCTACTCCGGCGTGCGATTTCAAATGCAGCTTCTTCTGTAATTGCAACGTTTAGAATCGCTGCAGAACGAACAACAATTCCTTTCAACAATTTTGCATCGTAATATGATAGCCGAGAATTAATTCCGAAACGCGCACGCAAAGGAGAAGTCAGCAATCCGGAACGCGTGGTTGCACCAACCAATGTAAACGGATTCAACGTAATCTGAACGGTTCGTGCATTCGGTCCGCTATCGAGCATGATGTCGATGCGATAATCTTCCATTGCCGAATACAAATACTCTTCTACAATCGGACTTAAGCGATGAATTTCGTCAATGAAAAGCACATCGTATTTTTCAAGATTTGTTAGAAGTCCTGCAAGATCTCCCGGCTTATCCAATACTGGCCCGGAAGTGGTTTTCATATTCACGCCAAGTTCCTGCGCGATGATATTGGCCAACGTTGTTTTCCCTAGTCCCGGAGGACCATGAAGCAAAACGTGGTCAAGCGCTTCTTCTCTTTGCTTAGCTGCCTGAACAAAAATCCGAAGATTCTCAACTACGCTTTCCTGTCCGGCGAAATCTTCAAAATCCTGCGGACGCAGAATCTTTTCGATTTCTTTGTCGGCGTTGTTAAGTTGATCGTCGTTGGGATCGAGGTTGGAATTCATTAA
>CAZBYM010000491.1:0-3219 GCA_964495745.1 uncultured Chryseobacterium sp.
TTGTCCAAAATTGAAGAGGGTATTCCTGGTTCATTGTCGTTTCTATCAAATCCACAATACGCTCCGCATATTTACACAACTGGGGCAACAATTGTGATCGTGAATAATGATTTCGTTGCTGAACAAGCGTTACCGAAAGACCTTACACTTGTTCGTGTTCCTGAAGCGCGGCAAGCTTTCGCTAAATTACTCGATGCATACAATCAGTTTCGGATGAACAAGAAAGGTGTTGATCCTTCAGCATCAGTTTCTCCTTCAGCGAAAATCGGAGTGAATGTGTACATCGGCGCACTGAGTGTAATTGGAGACAACGCAGTAATTTCAGACAACGCGAAAATTCATCCGCATGTTACAATTGGCGACAGCGCGAAAGTTGGAAGCAACAGTATTCTCTACTCCGGCGTTGTGGTTTATCACGATTGTGTGATCGGAAATAATTGCATTCTACAAGGAGGAACAATTATTGGAGGTGATGGATTTGGATTTCAACCGAACTCGGAAAACAACTACCAGAAGGTTCCGCATATTGGAAATGTGATTCTTGAAGATCATGTAGAAATTGGTGCGAATACAACTATTGATCGTGCAACATTAGGTTCAACACTAATTCGCAAAGGAGTAAAACTCGACAATCTGATTCAAGTTGCACACAATGTTGAGATTGGCGAGAATACTGTAATTGCATCGCAAACCGGAATTGCAGGATCTACAAAAATTGGCCGCGACTGTTTGATTGGCGGACAAGTTGGAATTATTGGTCATCTTATCATTGGAGATCGTGTGAAAATTGCTGCTCAGTCGGGCATTGGAAATAATTTAGCCAATGATGAAATTGTTCAGGGTTCTCCCGCGTTTGGCATTGGCGATTACAAGAGAAGTTATGTGATGTTCCGCAAACTTCCGGAACTCGCTGATAAAATTAAAGATCTCGAAAAACAAAAACAGAAATAGCATTTCATATTCGCATGAGCACGAACCAAAGAACGATAAAGAAGGTTGTTACGATTTCAGGTGTGGGCCTTCATACCGGCAAAAAATGCACGATGACATTTCATCCTGCTCCGGAAAATCACGGTTACAAGTTTCGTCGCGTGGACATGGAAGGAAGTCCGATTGTTGATGCTGACGTTGACAACGTAGTCGATACTGCACGAGGAACAACACTCGAGCAAAATGGCGCAAGAATTTACACAACAGAACACGTTCTCGCTGCTGTAGTAGGTTGCGATCTTGATAATATCATGATTGATCTTGACGCACCTGAAGTTCCGATCATGGATGGAAGTTCATGGCCCTTTGTTGCCGCTCTCGAAGAAGCCGGAATACAGGAACAGAATGCCGAGCGTTACACATTTGAACTTACTGAGAATCTGACTTACGAAGACTCAGTAAAAAAAGTTGAAATGCTTGCAGTGCCTCAAGATGCTTTTCGTGTAACCGTAATGGTCGATTATAATTCCGAATTGCTGGGAACACAACATGCAGGAATGTATAATATCGGAGAATTCCGGGATGTCATTGCGAAATGCAGAACATTTGTTTTCCTTCACGAACTTGAAGCTTTGCTCGCGCATAATCTGATTAAAGGTGGAGATCTTGACAATGCGATTGTATTGGTCGACAAACCAATCTCTCAGGAGAAAATGGATCACCTGCGTCAAGTTTTTAATAAACCAAATGTTGAAGTAAAAGGACGCGGCGTATTGAATAATACTCAACTCCATTTTTTCAACGAACCTGCCCGACACAAACTTCTTGACATTGTTGGAGATCTTGCATTAGTTGGCGCACACATGAAAGTTCACGTGCTCGCAGCTCGTCCAGGTCATGCTGGAAATATTGAATTCGCAAAAAAATTGAAAGCGCTAGTCAAAGCAGACCGCGGCAAAAAAGTTGAAGCGAATTTTAATGCGGAATCGCCTGCAATTCTCACGACGAAGGATATCATGAAAATTCTTCCGCACAGACCACCATTCCTTTTCGTAGATAAGATTATTGAGCTTACTCCAACGTATGTTGTTGGCGTCAAGAATATCACAATGTCGGAATTCTGGACCGTTGGACATTTCCCTGACGAGCCCATTTTTCCTGGAGTGTTGCAGGTAGAAGCAATGGCTCAGACTGGCGGAATATTTTGTTTGAAAACGGTTCCGGATCCGGAGAATTATCAAACGTACTTTTTGAAAATTGAAAGTGTAAAATTCAAACAAAAAGTAGTTCCTGGAGATACATGTGTATTCAAACTTGAGTTACTTACGCCAATTCGTCGCGGATTATGTCACATGAAAGGAACGACATACGTGAATAACAAAATTGTTTCGGAAGCAGAAATGCTCGCACAAATTGTGAAAGTGCGCAACATCGAATCAAAAAAACCTGAGCCCGCAAGCGTATGATTTCTCCATTAGCTTCTGTAGATCCTCAAGCGAAAATTGGCAATAACGTCACAATTTCACCATTTGCTTTTGTGGAAGGTGATGTTCACATCGGTGATGACACATGGATTGGTCCGAATGCGGTTATCATGAATGGTTCGCGCATTGGAAAGAAGTGCAGAATATTCCCAGGAGCAGTGATCAGCGCAATTCCTCAGGATCTGAAATTCGATGGTGAACAAACCACAACAGAAATTGGCGACAACACGACGATCCGTGAATGTGTTACACTAAATCGCGGAACAAAAGACAAATGGAAAACTTCCATTGGCAGCAATTGCTTACTGATGGCTTACGTTCACGTTGCACATGATTGCGCGATTGGCAACAATGTAATTCTTGCGAACTCTGTAAATATCGCTGGACATGTTGTGATCGAAGATTGGGTAATTCTTGAAGGATATGTTGGCGTTTCTCAATTCGTTCACATAGGTGCGCATTCATTTGTCGCAGGACAATGTGGAGCGAGAAAAAATGTTCCTCCATTTGTAAAAGCAGCGAGAGAGCCACTTGCCTATGTTGGTGTAAATTCCGTGGGTCTTCGTCGTCGAGGATTTACAAATGATGCTATTCAGAATATAGAAGATATTTACCGCACATTATACGTGAAAGGTTTGAACGTTACGAATGCTGTTGATGTTATTGAGAAAGAAGCACCGGATACAGCAGAGAAAATTCTGATCCTTGAGTTTATCAGAAATTCGAAAGAAGGAATTATTCGCGGAATGGTTTAGATAATTTCTGAACTAGTGGCTCAGTTTTTGTGAGTGATTGTTGGAGAAGG
>CAZBYM010000492.1:0-3214 GCA_964495745.1 uncultured Chryseobacterium sp.
GGAATTGAAAAACATCACGCCTTCCAACTTCACTGGAATTTAATTTCCTGTTCACACACGCTCAAATGGTCGTATGTTAATCATGACGCCTGCGCATCCATTATTTTCAACTATTCTGAAATTCAGAATAGTTGTAGCGTTGTCAATACTTTTTTCCTCCGGCGTCTTCGCGCAAACCCAACCTTCCTATTTTATTCTTGGCGAGAAGGAATTCGACGGTGTTCAGATTTATGATGTCATTCAGGATAACAGTTTGAATTATTGGATGGCCACTGACAACGGAATTTACAAGTACGATTGTTATAATTTTACAAGAGTTCCTTGTGCTGGAGCACAAGCATTGTCTGTATTTGGGTTTGTTAAAAACAAATTCGGCACTATATATTGCTACAATCTGAATAATCAGATTCTCCAAATTAAAGATGAAATCTGTTCCGTGTTTTACGAATTGAAACCTGGTGAGCGTTCTTCGGATCTTTTTCTTTCCATAACTTCAGAAAATGAACTTTTAGTACTTACAACTTCAGCGCTTCTATTCTCAGATGATGGAAAACAAATTGCAATTACTAAATCAAGAACTCGCTATTACGGATTTCCCTTCGTGACAAACAAAAATCAAACTGTCGCGCATATCGGAGAGACGGATTCCATTCTGGTCTACGAAAAACAGAAATTCACAGTCCGTAAACTCAACGGTTTAGACAATCCTGTAACAGGTGCTTTGAAATTTTTCACGCTCAACAATTCCACTTTTGCAATCTGCTCAATTGAAAAATCGATCTACACGTTTGATCCGGAAACATACACACTCACTCGGCAACCACCGACTGAACTCGAAAAAAGACAAGAGCCTTTCCGGATTTATAACGAGAACAACCAGGTATGGGCCGCGGGAGTAATTTCCGGCGTTCAGGTTTTATCTTCTTCAGGAAATCTAAAACTCTCAGAGCAATATTATTCTCAGTATCTGATTTCGGATGTTTATCAGGACAACGAAGGAAATTTACTCTTAAGCACTTTCAATCACGGAATATTGATTGTGCCGGACATTTCAATTCCCGATGTATTAAGTGTTCCTGACAATCATTCCATCGTGGGCATACAAAGCGATAATCAGCTTGGAATGATTATGGGAACTCTAAATGGAAAACTACTTTCGTACAACAACGGAATTTATGAAACACTATCAGATTCCGGCTCACGACCGGTCCAATCGGTTTTCAGTTGGAACAATTTTCCATTCGTTCTTTACGATGACGGAAGAATTAAAGTAGTGAACAAATCCACAAATAAAACAACTCGACTTACATTTGGTTCACTCAAAGATGCCGTGCTTGTTGACGATTCAACTTTCTACATTGCTATGAATGTTGGCGTGAAGCGAGTAGTTTGGAAAGGAGGCAACGATTTCGAAACTGAGCCAATTGAATCGTTGCAACTTCGATGTTATTCCATTGAATATTCGCCTGCCGATAAACTCATTTATGCTGCAACTTCAGAAGGAGTCAAAATTTTGCATCAAGATGGAACCACAACTTTATTGCAACATCTGGGTCAACTGGTTTTTGCGAATGATATTATTTACAACGACGGTATCACATATGTTGCTACCAAAGATGGAATTCTTCAATGTGTCAACGGCGTGGTTACGCAAACAATAAGTACTGCAATACAAGGCGCTCTTGTTGAAATTCTGAAAATTCACGTAGCAAATAAAAAAATCAGTGCAATCACGGCAAGCGGTTTTGCCATTTTTGATATGCAGGGTAAACTGATTATGCAATTGAATACAAAGTATGGATTCTCGACCAATCGAATTTATGATTTTGATATTACAGGAAATGAGATATGGATTTGTCATTCCAAAGGCGTGCAGCAATTGAATACCGGAATTCTCACTGTTCCTCTTGCAAAACCATTGCTCAGCATTAGTGCCTTGGCAGTGAATGATAATCCAATCGTTTCTCTGATCGAAGCTGGAGTATTTTCGAGTGATGAAAGAAAATTTCAATTCAAAATATCATCCCCGACACTTCGTAACAAAGAGAACATAAGGTATCACTATCAATTGTCCGGTTACGATGAAGTTTGGAATCTTGCCGATTACGCAAAGAACGAAATTGTGTACAATGCGTTGGCTCCTGGCGACTACACATTTACCGTTAAAGCCGAAAATGCTGGAGTGTTCAGCGATCCTGTGTCCTACTCTTTCACGATTACATCACCATTCTATTCCAGGTGGTGGTTTAATGTACTTATTGGAATAGTGTTGTTGTTGTCGTCAACGTTGATTTACAAATACCGACTACGTATCCAGGAACGAAAAGCACATCTCGAAAATGAGCTTCACGCCTCAAGGCTCACTGCTATACAATCGCAGATGAATCCACATTTCATATTCAATTCACTGAATTCAATTCAGGATCTGGTTCTGAAAGGTGATGTAGATAATTCCTACACTTTCATTACTAAATTTTCGAATCTTGTCCGTAGAACCCTGAATTATTCGGACAAGGACTTTGTAGAATTCAACCAGGAAATAAAACTGCTTGAGCTGTATTTGTCATTGGAGAAACTTCGCTTTCGCGAAGAACTTCAATACACGCTAGAGACAGATGGAATTGATGATATCATGATTCCACCGATGCTCATTCAACCTTTTATTGAAAATGCACTTCTTCACGGACTACTGCATAAGGAAGGAATAAAAAAACTGAATATTCGGTTTCATCTGAATGACATTCTTACTTGCACAGTTGAAGATAATGGTGTCGGTCGTGACAAAGCGAAAGAAATAAAAAACAGGCAGCGGGCTGAGCATGAATCATTCTCAGGCGAGGCGATCAAGAGGCGGTTTTCAATTTTAAGTAAAATGTTTAACAATGAACTTGGATACAAGTATGAAGATATGTACGAAGATGGAAGACCTACCGGGACCAAAGTAATTCTCACCATTCCGGTCAAACGTAACTTCTAGGCCATTGCTGAAGTATTTCGGCTACTGGTGAGATTAACTTACAGCCCCCAACAAATAAATGTAGCATTGCACGATGAAAAAAATACGAGCGATACTTGTAGATGATGAAGAAAGTGCGCGTGACGTGCTTGAAAATCTTCTACGTCGCTTTTGTCCTGATGTTGAAGTGGTTTCCAAATGTTCAAATGTGATTCAGGCCGTTGAAGCCTGCAAAAATGAGTCTCCGGATCTTGTATT
>CAZBYM010000493.1:0-3173 GCA_964495745.1 uncultured Chryseobacterium sp.
TGCACCATCGCCTTTCGTCAATAAACTATTGCCTATTTACTCCTTCACGATGCGCTCCGCCGCCAGGAAATTCCCCAGCTCATCGCGCACCATGAGGATGTACATGCCTGTTGCGAGATCAGAAAGATCAATCTGATTGTTTTGATCATTGAACTGTCCACTCATGCAAACTTGTCCTGTAGAAGAAACAAGTTCATAAGTAATTGTCTCTTCCCCGAAGTTTACAACATTTAGAATACTTGTCGTAGGATTCGGATACACCGCAACTCCGGATTGCTCCGGTGATTCTTCAACGTCAGTCGGGCAAATATTCCACCCTCCACATCCGCCCCACGAATAGTTGATCCAGGAACCATTCCCATTCGGGCAACGCCCCCATGAATTGTCTGTTGCGATAATTCCGTAAGCAACACTATCCAACACTACTCCGCTAGCGTTGCACAATAACACATACTCGCCACCAACTGATAATTTGAAATTTGCATGAATCTCACTGGCACTTCCTGCGTCTTCATCAGCCCAGATCAACGCAAATCCATAAGGCGGAATAATGTACGAAGGCAAAGCGCACTTCAAATGATTCGTAGGGTCGTCCGTTACATATAATCCTTCAAGGTTCAAAGGACTTCCGGTAGTATTGAAGAGTTCAATCCAATCTTCATTCGCCCCTGAGGCATCCGTACATCCAATGAAATTGAAGCTCACCAACTCGTTCAATACAACTTGTCCGGCAGTTGCTGTACTTACAGACACGAGGTAACTGTAGAATTCGTACTCAGCGCGTTCAGGTGAAAATATTCCGGCAGTTGGATTGTTTGCATAGATGTAATATTGCATCAACGGAGAAGTGCCCTGCATTGCCGCACCATACACTCCATCAGACGCAGCTCCGTCATTGTGCAGACCGTCATCATACATTGCAACTTTCGAGAATTGTTTCCAGATTTGATCGCGATAACCCAGATAAACTGAATTTGCATTCGCGACACTGCAGGTAATCCACGTGGTGTCGTATAATGCAATTGCGGCTGGCGTCGCGATGACATTCGAAAGTGTTGGAGGTGTTGCTGTGAATTGAACAGTTCCTTGCAGATACGTTTTGCGGGGCTCCATCAACGTGGTAATTCCGGGAATCGCACCAGTTGTCGTTGTAACTCCATTCTGAAACTGTGCATATGTATAGAATGGATTCGCTTCAGCCTGAACTGAACTGTCAATCAAAGTCTGTAGCTGCAATGCGCGGAAGTAATACGCACTATCTGAGAAGAACTCATCAATAATCGTACGCTCATGCGCAATATACTGGCGATACGTCACACTATCACTCAACAGTTGCATGATCATCGGCCGCGCACCATAGTTGTAATGCAACATCGGCGTCATCGTTTGCATAGTGGAAACATTCAAGTTTGATGTACCCGTATTAGTAAATCCACCAAAACACATATTCAGATCCCACACAATCGGATTGAAGCGACCATTATCATCACGATACAAATAGTAATTCTGAGAGAACGCACCTGAATAAGAATCAAGATTCACTGTAGCGTTGTTAAATGCAATCATCCACAATGCGCGATCAATATCGAGAATCGTGTCGAGCTGTGAATAATTGTTTGCGAGTGTATCACACAACCCGATCAGATCTTTCCATGAATAAACCGACTTGATTTCATAGCGCGTGTAGTAATTTGCGCTATCTGCTCCGAGATACAACAGATTCGGTACCTGTCCGCTTAATACATTCTGCGGTGTGCATTTGAAGAATGAATTTGTTGAAGAATAGAAATGATCGCTGTTGAATTCGGAATCTATCGACTCCGCATTGCTGAACAATCCGTAATAAACTCCGTTGATCGTTACGCGGGCGAAATTGCATTGGGGTGCAGCCATGTAGTTTCGAAGTATCTCGTAGGCGAGAACTTCGCGGATCATGCTTGGATCAGAAAATCCATTACCCAATTTGATGTCTTCGTGTCCGTCGTAGGTGGCGCTGGTACGAACGTAATCAAGCTTGATGTGCAATGGATTCTTCGCGCGACTTGAATCGTAAGAGCTGTTACCCTTGAACTTCACTCCTACGCTATCGAACACAACTCCATTGACCACACATTGCGCCGCCAGAATATAGCCATCTGCTCCTGCTTTCGCAGTATCCATCTGGTAATCCCAATTCGGTTGTGCAAATGTGATGTCGATAACCTGAATTGTATCAACAGCGTAAAAATTAGTTTGCGCTCCAAGCGAAATGCCCGAAGCCAGCATAAACATCAGAAGAAATTTTTTCATCGGAATGTAATTACTCGACAACGAATTTCTCTACACGCACACTTCCGGAATTCGTCATGGAACGAACATAATATACGCCGCTGGACAACGATTCAATATTCAGTGCAAGCGAAATTTCACTCGACTTGATATTCAATACCTCCCGACCGGCGCAATCCATAATCGAGATGGCCCGTTGAGTGGAAGAATTAAAAGAGAGCGTCACAACATCCTTTGCGGGATTTGGAACAATACCGAAATTACCTGAACCAGCTTCATTCATTCCAACCGTATTGCATAGGTCACAAAACGTGTAACACACAATTGGCAACATGGTGTCTCGAGGCGCAGTTATGGCACGATAACCATTTGCGTTGTCGCACCAACCAGCAACAACTTCAATATTTCCGGCTGTATTCCCATTCACAAACTTGAATTCATGTTCAGTAGTCATGCCACTGTCAACATAGCCGATGTACTCATAAGCGATTCCATCAAATGAATACATGTATGCAGCTGACGTACTGAAACCATTCATATCCGTTGCAACGTGGACTCCGTTCGTGCTTACTGACGTTTCATTGGTCATATCGACATAAAAGCGAATGAGATTTTTTCCAGCAGGTGCATTACCCGCGAAACGAACATCAGGTAACACGAACGTGTCGTTTGAAAGTGAATCCAGATAAAACCAACGGTTGTCAATGAAGTTGTAGTTCACACGCGACTCAAACGGTACGAATTCCTGCTGATATCCGTGAATACCATTCACGTACTTGAATTCATAGTGAACGAATGCCGGAATATCAACCACACACCAATAAATATTTGTATCAGCAACACCCTGTGTCATTGCCGTTGTTCCCTGAGCCCAATCGGCAGAAACTCCTGATTAATCCTGAAAA
>CAZBYM010000494.1:0-3160 GCA_964495745.1 uncultured Chryseobacterium sp.
TGCTCTCGGAGGACAATCATTCACAGGAGGAGCGTATCAATTTCACAATAACGTTGACGAATACAACGTAGTAGAAAATGAGTGGCAACCTCTGACTCCAATGCCTACTCCACTCTCAAGATTCAGCGTTGGGGTGGCAGAAGAAAAGGTATTCATTATTGGCGGCACAGAAAAGTTCGGCGAAGACACTTCGGGGCTGCGAAATTATTTGTTCACGTATAATAGTTTTCTTGATGTCTGGACAAACGGCGGAGAAATTCCCATTCGATTGTGTGGACATGCGTCAATTACAATTGCTAACGAATTCTATATTTTAGGCGGGAATACAACCTTTCCAAATCCCGAAAAACTTTTTATCCGAACCAAGTTCAAGTAAGTCAGGTTGAGTGCCTGATAACTCAAAACTGATAATACATCTCCGGATTGTAAGAAAACTGCTCATACGTTCTCGTCCCAAAATAATAGAGAAACCATATTGAACCAAGGATGATCAATAACATTTTCAATCCGCTCGTTTTTGGTAAAACCAATCCAACCACCAAAGGTATTGCCGCAAAAATTGCAGTCGACAATAAATGTACTGGTGTACTTATCCAACTCATTGGTCCCCACATGTACTGCAGCTTTCTCATCACAATCCAGAACAACGGGTCGCCGATCGCATAGAATGCAAGCGCAACCAATAACTTTCTGTACATTATTTCTTTCTTTGCTGCGGATTCCGGAACACCAACTACCGGCGGAGCGTAATATGACTGCTGCAATTGATAATTACAATTCGGGCAAAATTGAACTCCTTGCTGGAGAAACGTGTTACATCGTGGACAATTCATAAAGCTCAGATTAGCAACAGTTATTCCTTAACGAACAGCACACTCGTTTTCCAGAGAACTCCGGTGATGTTGAAAATATAATTTCCAGAAGCAAGCCCCGTTCCATCAATCACCACTTCATGTGGACCCGCACTTTGCGAACCGGAATAAATTGTTCGAACGAGCTTTCCATTTGCATCAACGATTTCAATTGAGCTTTCCTCTTGATCCGCAGGCAAAACGTAATTGAACGTAATTCGATCTGAGAATGGATTCGGAAAAACAGTCACTACAGGCTGAACATCGGGATGATTTTCAACAGTCAATAAATTACTCAGCGAATCACGGTTGTAGAAAATCTCCCAGTTGCCAGCTCGGTCATCACACCAATTAACATGAAGAAATGTACTTGAAGCTGCTACACCAATGAAATCATTACCCTTGTCCAGTGGAATATCCGGCGACAAGACCGAGCTAAACATTACGTTCGGACTGAAACTCGCACCACCGTTGTATGAAGCACTCACCCAAATCTCAAACGGAGAAACGGCATAGTCGCCACTGTTTCTTCGGTCACGCCACGCTGCGCAAAATGTTCCGTTCGGAGAAAATCCTGCCCAACACATGTCTTGTTGATTTCCATTCGCAATCGGATCGTCATTCACGCGAATCGGAGTTTGCGCCCAGGTCATTCCTCCATCGTTACTGTAAACAGAAAGAATATCTGCATCACCATTGATGTTACTCGTATAAATTCCTACAAGATTCAATGGGTTGGTCGGATTAGCACCAAGATATGTACTTCCCTGCAACGTGTCGTTAATGGCAGTTGCCGCAGGAAGTTGCTGAACAATATATGGCGTGAACGTCACACCGCCATCTGTTGATTTCACCATCACTGCACGTACGAAAAAACTTTGTGCGAGATGCCATGAAATGTACATCACGTTCACACTTCCGTCTGCACCTATCGCAAGGCAACCCATTGATGTAATGAGATCACATGGAATACTGTCATCAAGAATATCAAGTGAAGACCATGAAACACCGCCGTCAGAAGAATACTTCATGTAAACGTGATCCGTTGTAATTCCGTCTTCGTAATTTTTCGATGTAACATAAATTCTTCCTGCATAAGGCCCACTGCTTTTGTCAACTTGTACCCAAGGTCGATCAACAGGTAAATCAGAAGTTTCAAATGCATCAATAACAACAGTTGGTGTCGACCACGATGCTCCACCATTTGTTGACGAAACAATTTTCACTGCACCAGAATCAAGAAGTGTTTTGTAATCAACAAAAGTGAGATACGCTGTTCCCGAACTATTGAAATCAATTGATACGTCAGCAGATGTGAACGTAGAACTCGTATGAGGAATATTTTGCGGATTACTCCATGTCACGCCACCATCGTTGGAATAACTTGTTGCAATTGACATCGTGCTCACTGTCGTGAGTTTCATCCAAGCTGCAATTAAATTATTGGAGTTCGTAGGATTCACCGCGATATACGGTTCTGTATCGGGAAAAAGATAATTGGAGATGTTTTGGTTCTGCGATTGCAGTGCAAACGGAATAAATAAGAAAACAATAATACTGCGCAATTGATTTTTCATAGAAAACAATTTTGAATCAAATGAAATCAAACGTATTTACCAGGTGCGTCACAATCCCTTCCTTAAGTGGGAATTGCTTCGTTGCTTGCAATGACGTTCAAAGTCGCGTTCATTTACTCTTGAAATATGCAACAACAAAAATGATCAGGAATATTCCGTTGATTCCAATCCAGATCCAAAACATCAACTCATCGTTGTGCTCATTGCCAGTTACTTCGAAGAGAATTGCATTGTCACTCACTTTTAAATCATACTCGTCACGAAAAAACTGAATCTGATCATCTTCCAATCCTTCAAACCAAACGTCTCTTACTACGCCAACAAATTCTGAAGATTCCAAAACCGCTTCATATTCGCTGTCACTCAATTCATCGAACTGCATGATTACCTGAATCGATTTGTCTTCATCCCAATCAGGATCAACAATAGGAATGAATACTTCTTTTGTAGTTGTCGTCGAACCATTCTTTGTTGTGGTCGTAGTTTCTTCCAAAGTTTGATACAAAGGAATTCCAAGAAGATTTAAGTTGCTCGTACCAAAATCATCACCCGCCACAAGCTGTTGCACTTCCGCATCTTCAAAACCGAAGTCGAAGTAATGCATGAGTGATGGAACAAAAAATACCGTTACAATAACAAAGAATATTCCGAAAGCAAGAACAGCTCCCCAGGTTTTCGGATTAGCCGTCTTCATGATTTTGAGAGCTTCCTTCTCCGTAAGATGACTTAGGT
>CAZBYM010000495.1:0-3146 GCA_964495745.1 uncultured Chryseobacterium sp.
TACAGTTTTCATAGCGATCAAGTTAACTGTTGAAATACTGCAAATTCGCACCGAGGATGATATTGTGCTATTTTTGCAAACTAACTAGTAGTAAAGTTACAATAATCATTCCAAAAAACACCCTGGATTTATGTCAAAAGTGTTGACAAGCCGCAGTGAAGACTACAACCAATGGTACCAGGACGTGGTTACCAAAGCAGATCTCGCAGATCACTCTGCCGTGCGCGGTTGTATGGTCATCAAACCAAACGGGTACGCCATCTGGGAAAAGATGCAGCAGGCGCTCGATAAAATGTTCAAAGACACCGGTCACCAGAATGCATATTTCCCTCTTTTCATACCGAAGTCATTTCTGAGTAAAGAGGCAAAACATGTTGCAGGTTTTGCACAAGAGTGTGCCGTAGTTACGCATCATCGCTTGAAAACAATTGGCGATACTCCGGAAACCAGACAAGTGGTTGTAGACGAAACAGCAAAGCTTGATGAAGAATTAATTATTCGCCCAACATCTGAAACGATTATCTGGAATACGTATCGCGATTGGATTAAAAGTCATCGCGATTTGCCATTACTCATCAATCAATGGGCGAATGTTGTTCGTTGGGAAATGCGTACTCGATTATTTCTAAGAACAACTGAATTTCTGTGGCAAGAAGGACATACCGCGCATGCAACCGAGCAAGAGGCTGTTGAAGAAACACTTCGTATGCTTGATGTGTATGCTGATTTCGCGGAGAACTTCATGGCCATTCCGGTTTTGAAAGGAATTAAAACTGCCAATGAACGATTCGCGGGAGCTGAAGAAACCTATTGCATCGAAGCAATGATGCAGGATGGAAAAGCGCTTCAATCGGGAACGTCGCATTTTCTTGGACAGAATTTCGCGAAGGCTTTCGACGTGAAATATGCAACCACAGAAAACAAAATGGAATATGTGTGGGCAACATCGTGGGGCGTTTCTACCCGATTGATGGGCGCGTTAATCATGAGTCACAGTGACGATAACGGATTGGTGATTCCTCCGAAGCTGGCACATATCCAGGTGGTGATCGTTCCGATTTTCAAAACGGATGAAGAACGTGCCGCAATTGGTGTTGCCGTTGAAAAGCTCATGACTGAATTTCGTGCCAAAAATATTTCTGTCAAATTTGACATGCGTGATAAAGAACGTCCCGGATACAAATTTGCAGAACACGAATTGCGTGGAATTCCAATCAGATTGGGAATGGGTCCAAAAGATCTTGCCAACGGTACAATTGAAATGGCTCGTCGCGATTTACTCACGAAAGAAGTTGTTCCTTGTGAAGGACTGGTTGACAGAATCGCAGCGACTTTGGATGACATTCAATCTTCACTATACAAAAAAGCTGTAGAACGTCGTGATGCGATGACACATCGTGTTGACACATGGGCAGAATTTGAATCAGCCTTGGACAAAGGAGGATTCATCTATGCACATTGGGACGGAACGGGCGAAACGGAAACGAAGATTAAAGAGAAAACCAAAGCGACCATTCGTTGTATTCCATTGGATAATCCGCAGGAAGTTGGTGTTTGTATTCTTACAGGAAAGCCTTCAAAAGAGCGCGTTGTTTTTGCAAGAGCATATTAAAATGTTCACAGTTCCGCGTTCGCAGTTCACAGTTTGTGACTTTTGCAACGAACAACTGTGAACGTATTAACTGTGAACTGTGAACTAACAAACAGTGAACCGTATGACCACACACGACACAATTCTCCAGGTCCTGAAAGAGAAAGCATCTCTTAAGCAGGATGTGTATCACAAGAACATTGCGTTGTTCAAATTACTTCGTGATGTTGTCAAAGATCTTGCGAAACACTTGCGTACAGATGCACATGAGATTGACGAGCGGCTGCTGGTTGAATTCAAGGAGAAGAGTGAGTTTGAATTTGAACTTCGGGTTGCAGGAGACGTTCTGATTTTCAGCATGCACACCAATGTTTTTGAGTTTGACACGAGTCATCAGATCTGGCGGACTTCTTACGTAAAGGAAAATGAATGCCGTTCCTTTTGCGGGATGATCAACATTTACAACTTCCTTTCTGATTCGTTCAAGTACAACAGAAGCAATGACCTTGGTTATCTCGTTGCACGCATTTTCGTCAATGTAGAGAACCACTTTTTTGTAGAAGGCAAAAGGCAATTGGGATTCCTGTACAATGATTTTGCCAATTCGGTCATTGACAAAGAACACCTCAAGGCAATCGTAGAATCTGCCATCTTGTATTGCTTGAATTTTGATTTATTTACTCCGCCTTTCGACGAGGTTAAAGTCGTGAGCCTGGCTCAGGTTTTGGAAACGAGTTCCATGATGTCATTAAAGACTGGGAAACGCCTCGGGTTTCGATTTCAAGCCGACAGCGACATAGAATAACCACCCAAGATGTTAAATTGATTTAAGAGCGATTCTATGCGTTAGCGTTTTTACTGACAAGTATTCCAGTCATTTTTTGGCAAAATAAAAAAAACGACTACATTTGCGCTCCCTAATCAAAAACGGGGAAAACGTTCTTTACAAAATGGCCCGTTCGTCTAGGGGTTAGGACAGCAGATTTTCATTCTGTAAACAGGGGTTCGATTCCCCTACGGGCTACCACCAAAGTCACTCTGAAAAGGGTGACTTTTTTCATTTGCACCAATTCACGATTTGCGATGTCGTAGCTCTGGAGCGCCCGTAAATAGAGGGCTTCAGCCATTTCGCAATTCATTTCCATTCGTCATTTCCGGTTTCTCATTGGTAAGTCAATTTCCCATTGAGCGTTTCTGTTTTTTCATTGGAGAACAGAAATATATTGCATCGTTTTCTACACTTTCCGGACAAAATAATTCACATTTTTCATTGGAGAATCCAAAACCTTAAAATGGTTCTCAGAGGGAAAAATGACACCAAAACGGAATTTTCATAGGAGAAATCTCAAAAAAGTTATCAATACTCAAATGACCAAAACGGTTGAAAACATATTTACCATTACTATTGTTCGCTTGTAAGGAGATACTATTTTTGACCAAACACTTAACTAATTCAATCTAAATTAACCATGGCTAAAAAAGCTGCAAAGAAAAAAGCTGCTCCTAAGAAAGCTGCTGCAAAGAAGAAAGCTGCTCCTAAGAAAGCTGCTGCAAA
>CAZBYM010000496.1:0-3144 GCA_964495745.1 uncultured Chryseobacterium sp.
CAGCAAGAATTCCGGAAGAATAATACTCGCGAACTTCAGTCTTTCCAACAATCGTGTACTTCCCGAGCACTTCGCCGCTTAAGTCAAAAAATGTCGCCTTAACTAATTTATCTGCTTTGAAAACTTTCTCACTGATCACTTCTCCGGTCTCTGCATATTCCTTCATTGAGCCATTCGCGAGTCCTGACTTGTAATTTGCTTCATAAGAAACTTTTCCGGACATGAAATATTCTTTCCAAACACCCTCGCGAAGTCCTTTTCCTTTGTACACACCCTCGCGACGTACCTGTCCGTTGTCCCAGAATATTTTCCAATTGCCAATCGGATCATCCAGCTTATACATTCCTTCTGACTTCACTTTGCCATCAACGAAATACTCCTTTGTAAGTCCGTTACGTTTACCATTAAGCGTATTCGCGTCAAGCAACAGTTTCCCTTTGTAATCATATTGCTTAAACGACCCAGTAATTTTCCCATTCACATAAGTGAACTCATATTGAGGTTTATCATTTTCATGATATACAATTGTTAATCCGTTTGGCTTATCATTCAAAAAGCTTCCCTTTTCTCTTAATCCTCCGTGATAAGCATACTCCTCATAATCGCCATTCGCTTTATCCAATTTGTAATTGAAAGTCGCTCGCTTTTCTCCATTGTCGTACCAAAGTTCGAGTTTACCTTCACGCATACCATCTTTGTAATATGTCTTTTCGCTTACAACTCCGTTCTCATGGTAATATGTCCAAAGTCCCTCACGTTTGCCAAGTTCATTAAACACTCCCTTGCACAATACCATTCCTGAACGTCCATAGAAATAAGTCCATTCTCCATACGCTTTTTTTGTAACCGGATTTTCGTGACCTACTCCCGCGATTATTCGATTGTCGTAAAAAACTGCTCTGCGATCCTTCGCTTCTGTAACCAACTCCATCGCAGGGTGAGCTCTGTGATCGTTAATGTATTCTGTAATCCATTTTGCGAATGCGCGAATTTTCTTTTTATTTTTCTTCCACCCTTTTTGAATTGCAGGATCTCCAAGCGAACTCAACGACCAGTAATTGAATGCCGTGAAATGTCCTTTAGCATATAGCTCAGCGAAGAACGGCACGTAATGTTCCATCCACCAGTTATTCGTACCCGCTTGGAATTTCATGTTTTGGAAAAGCAACTGCCGAACCTTGACGAAATTGTAATTGATTCCGGTAGTATTCTTGTAAGTCGGTTTCAGAGCATCTCCGGAAGTGACAAGCGCAAGCATGTCTTCGAAACAATTATCGCCGACTTCAGCAGGATCAACCTTTGTATCCGGATCAAAGTCGTAATTATTCTTGTACAAGTCTTCAACTGTAGTTACAACTTTATCGGCACGTTCATTACTCGTGGTGAGAATTAAGTAAAATTCAAACGAAAGAATTGCAGGAATAGTTCTCCCCTGTTCCAATGCACATTTACCAAGATAGAAATGACTTAGCGCATGATGTTCGTTCACACGAATTGCTTCTTGAAAGCACTTCTCAGCATCACCGTACTTTTTCTCTTCAAAAAACGTTCGACCTTTGTTGAAATGCAGGAGAAATAAGTATGGGTATTGCTTTATTCCTTCATCAAGCGTTTTGTGCGCGTCGTCATATTTTTTCATTTCCCGAAGAGAAATTCCTGCGAGATTGTAGAAGTCAGCGCGAATTCGCGATTCCAATTCAATTCCTTTTTTAGCCGTTAACCAGCAGAGACTGTCCTCTTTATCTTCATTATAAGCAAGACACAAGTCGAGAAGAACCTCGGCATAGTTGGTGTCATTTCTTCCAACCTTCTTGTACAAGTTGGCCGCTTTGGAATATTTCCCAATTGAATAATAGAAACTTGCTTCCGCCATGATGTCGGCAGAATTAACGAGTTCAACGTCTTGTTGAGCGCGAGTTTCTGTGGTCAGGCAAAAAGAAAATCCGAGAAGGAGAAGGAGTTTGAAAATGCTACGCATAAATTGATTTCTGGTCTGAACAAATTTAGCAAAATGAGGGCAGGATTAACCGCGAAATCCAAGGCTGACTTGAGAATAATTTAGGTAGAAAAACAGCATTGTCAAAGGGCAGAAATAGAGTACATAATTTCTTCAATGGCATGTCTACGAGGAATGGAAAAACTGGTAGTGTCTGTGAACTCCACGTATTCGTAAAGCGCCAATGCCTTGATGTAGCGGTCTTTCGCTTCGGCAGGTTCATGCTGAAGTAGTAAATCTGCCTCGGTTCGAAGTCCTTGCGCGAAGATTTCAATCTGCCCCAAATTGAGTCCGTGATGGTCTAATAACCGCTTTAGTAACTGAGTTGGATGTAGCGCCCTGATCACATCATGTTCTTCGTTGAAATAGGTTGAATATCCATTCCGCAGTTCACGAAGTGCTTCTGACTCACGACCATCCGTTTTCAAACCCAGCACATACGCGAGCACACGTGCGTATTCTTCAATCATTCTCTGGATATAGTCTCTTCTTAGCATATTTTTTCCTTCATCACAAGAATACTATTCTCCAATCTTTCTTACCGGTTCTGCTTTGCGTAATCCGAAGGGAATATTTAGTCCAACAGAGAATTTTCCTCCTTCATCTACAATTGGATTATCCGGATTTCCATTGGTGAAATTGTATCCAACGTAAGCATAGAACACGCTGAGAATACACAATCCCCCTTCCACACTTATCACACCCGTGTTGTTGTTGTCTTGAAGATAGTAGCAATAGCTGACTCGCCCTCCGAAAATTGTTGCGTGTGCTTCCATTCCCAATTTCGGCCCGATAATGATTGATGAATCCCAAAGTCCGACATCCGCTCCAAACGTAAAAGCTGCTGCTCCTGCAACGAATGTACTTCCTCCCTTGTCAGGTTGAAAACTTAGAAGATTGATCCGCCCCAAACCAAATTCCATCCAGTTTTGTTCATCCTGGCGAACGTATCCAGCTTTGAACATCCATCCGCGTTTTGAGACGAGTTCCTCTTTTTCGTCAGCGAACATGTCAACTGATCGTATTTCACTCGCCCAAACTGGTAGTGACAACACAACAAGAATTCCGAGCAGAAATTTCTTCATTCAACTGGACGTTTGTTGTTTTGACAATTCGAACCTTTGGATTTTGTTTACCATTTTCCACCA
>CAZBYM010000497.1:0-3141 GCA_964495745.1 uncultured Chryseobacterium sp.
ATAGAAGCAACGATTTCGCTGTCCGAAAAATTCATCGCACAACCATAACTTTCTAAATATAACTTACGCGTACCGGTAGAAACTGCATCAATTACTACTGCTTCGCCTTGTCGGCTCTCATCGATCACTTTTTCGTCCATGGACACGTTTTGACCTAATTTGTTTTCAAAAAGGACAACAAAGTTACCAAAAGTGAGCGGACTGACAAATTGACAGATTTACTAACCATAATTAACGTAAAAATGTACCTATATACATATAGGTATGGGGTCCGGACCCAACTTCAGATTTGGAAAAGTGTTCTTTAGTTGTTTTTCTTTGCAGCCTCCGGTTGCCTAAAAACCGGCAAAATTCAAGGGATAATAATAAAGTAACGAGCTGATGGCAAAGAATTTGGTAATCGTGGAGTCACCTGCAAAGGCAAAAACCATCGAGGCATTCCTCGGTAAAGAGTATATCGTAAAGTCGAGTTTCGGTCACGTTCGGGATCTTGTTAAGAAGGGAATGGCGGTTGACACAGACAACAATTTCACACCTAAATACGAAGTATCGCCCGACAAAGAAAAGGTTATTGCCGAGTTGAAGAAGCTGGCAAAAGGATCTGAAATTGTGTGGTTAGCAACGGATGAGGACCGTGAGGGAGAAGCAATTTCCTGGCATTTGTCAGAGGCATTGTCGCTGGACGAGAAGAAAACACGACGGATAGTTTTTCATGAAATCACGAAGTCGGCGATTCTTAAAGCGATTCAAAATCCGCGCAAAATTGACAAGCATCTTGTTGATGCGCAGCAGGCAAGAAGAATTCTGGATCGTCTTGTTGGATTTGAACTTTCACCGATTCTATGGAAGAAAGTAAAGCCTTCTCTTTCTGCCGGCAGAGTTCAGAGTGTAACTGTTCGATTAATTGTTGAGCGCGAGCGTGAAATCGGTGCGTTCAAGTCAGTATCATCTTATAAAGTGTCGGCCATTTTCAATAGCGGCGGACAGAATTTCAAAGCAGAACTGAAGTCGAATTTCAAAACGATCGAAGAGGCGCGCAAGTTCCTCGTCGCGTGTCAGAAATCTACGTTTACAGTTAATTCTCTCGAGACGAAACCGGCTCGTAAATCGCCGGCTCCTCCATTCACAACATCGACTTTGCAACAGGATGCATCACGTAAACTCGGATTTTCTCCTAAGCGGACAATGATGGTTGCTCAGCGTTTGTACGAGAGCGGAAAGATCACATATATGCGTACTGATTCCGTAAACCTTTCTGAAATCGCTCTTGAAAAAGCGAAAGAGGTAGTCACGAAAATGTATGGTGCGAAGTATGTGAACATCCGTCATTACAAGACCAAAAGTAAAGGTGCACAGGAAGCCCACGAAGCAATCCGTCCGACTTATCTCGAGAAAAATTCTATCGACGGTGAGCGTGACGAACAGCGTTTATACGATCTCATCTGGAAACGAACTGTAGCTTCACAAATGGCAGAAGCAGAGTTGGAAAAAACAACTGCTGTCATTGTTGTTTCCGGTGCATCAGAAACATTCGTTGCACAAGGAGAAGTAATCAAGTTTGATGGTTTCCTTGCCGTGTACATGGAATCACAGGACGACGAAGAGGAAGAAGAAGCAGAAGAGGGAAAGGAAAAAAAAGACGTTATGTTGCCTGCTTTGAAAACCGGGCAATCATTGAATGCTGTTTCCATTACTGCTATGCAACGTTTCTCGCACCACCCGGCGCGATATACAGAAGCCGCGCTGGTAAAAAAATTAGAGGAGCTTGGTATCGGTCGACCTTCAACGTACGCGCCAACAATTTCTACAGTTCAGGATCGTGGTTACGTTGTGAAAGAAGAGCGTGAAGGAAAAGCAAGAAGTTACGACGTGCTGACACTTTCCGCTGGAAAAATCAACGAACAGCAACGCACCGAAAATACCGGGGCAGAAAAAAATAAGTTGTTTCCGAGTGATATCGGAATGGTGGTGACGGATTTCCTTCAGCAGCATTTTCCGAAAATCATGGACTATCATTTCACTGCATCGGTGGAAGAGGAGTTCGATGAAATCGCTGAAGGAAAAGTGAACTGGAAGAAAATGCTGGAGTCATTCTATCGTCCTTTCCACAAGGATGTGGAGAAGACGGAGGAAACTTCAGAGCGCGCAAGCGGTGAACGCGAACTTGGAATTGATCCTGTTAGTGGAAAGCGCGTGTTCGTTCGCATTGGAAGATTCGGTCCGCTTGTGCAGATTGGCGATAGCGAAGACACTGAAAAGAAATTCGCGAGTCTCCGCAAAGACATGCGTCTCGAATCTATTACGTTCGAAGATGCAATGGAGCTGTTCAAACTTCCGCGTACCGTTGGAAATTATCGCGAGAAAGAAATGGTGATTGGCATCGGACGCTTTGGACCTTACGTAAAGTGGGGCGAACAGTATATTTCTATTCCGCGCGGAGAAGATCCATTAAAGATAACTCTGGAACGTGCGATCGAACTTGTACAGGAAAAAGAAGCAGCAGATGCCCCTTTCGCACAGTACAAAGGATTACCGGTAACAAAAGGCAAAGGCCGTTTCGGTCCTTTCCTGAAGTACAACAACGTTTTTATTAATGTTCCGCGTGCTTATGATTTCGATAATCTGACGACAGAGAATATTGCAGAACTAATCGACAAGAAACTCGAAAAAGAAGCGAATCGATATATCCAGCAATGGCCGGAAGAGAAAATTGCTTTGGAGAATGGACGTTGGGGACCGTTTATCCGGTTCGGAAAAAATATGCTCAAGCTTGGTCGCACAGCAAAGGGTGAGAAATTGACGCCGGAAGATGCTGCGGAATTGTCGATCGAACAGGTGAAAAAAATGATCGAAGATCAGGTGCCTGGAGCATTCGATAAAAAAGGAGCAAAGAAAGGGGCGAAGAAGGCGACTTCCAAGGGAGCTGTTACTAAAAAAGCCCCTACTAAAAAAGCTCCAGTAAAGGCTGCCGCACGCAAAAAAGCCGTACCAGCTAAACGACGTACTCCAAATCTGGGTGTGAAAAACTTCGTGGCGAAGAAGGCAGCTAAGAAAAGGAAGAAGTAATGAAAAGATTTTCAATGTTCAATTTCCCATTAGCGGCACACTGCTGTGAATAATGGAAAATTGAAAATAGTAAAT
>CAZBYM010000498.1:0-3138 GCA_964495745.1 uncultured Chryseobacterium sp.
TCAGTGTTCTGTTCGAATCGATTTACCTCAAATTGTCAGGTCGAGTGATTTTCAACTTGTCGCATCTCGATACGTCCTTCGACAAGCTCAGGACACTCGATGTGACAAGTTGGAAATTGTATCGAGGCCAGGCAATTTGAGGTAAATCATATTTGGTAGCTGTGGTCAGCGTTTCGGAACATCTTCTTCACCTTCCTGTGTCCTATCATTAACGGGGTTAGGATCATTTTGTGTTGGAGGTTCCCAATTCCAATATTCATTTGCCGCTGTTGGTGGTGGTGTAAACTTTATCGCCGGACTCGTCCACTTCAAGGTGTGCGCAATATGAAAAACATCTTGTTTGATATATTCAACGACAGGTTGGATGGAGTCTTTGTTCGGTGTAGCATAGAAATACAATGATCCACGAACAAAATTTTTCACGCTATCTGTCAAATAGAATTGTACTAATGAAGCTGCATTTCCTCCGAGTACAATTACAGTTCCGGAAACTCCATCTTCAGGACGAAGAATAATTGAATCACGAATGGTCTGCGACATTTCATTGTGCGCTTCAGTGAGTTCCCAGCTCTGATTAATGAGTTCAGCAAAAAGTGAATCACTGGTAATTTCATGGTAACTCAGATAAACCGTTGCGTCAAACTGTCCGAAAAAAAGATCTTTCCAACAATCAGGTGCATTAGGTGCGCTGCTCTTGTACATCTGTGCATAATCAGGAATCTCCATAGTGAAAGGACAATCGCCTTTCCATTCTACATAATGTTTTTCAGGAAGTGTAATGCGGAAATATCCACGAGGGCGCGGAGTGTAGACTTCGTCTTCGGTGCAGGAGCACAGAAGAAATGAACTACCGAGAAGAAGAAATGCGAGAATACGTTTCATCAGAACAAAGATAACGTTTCTGCAGAGGAAATGTTGTGACAATGGTGTCTTGTCGTCTCGGCTCGGTCTGACAATTACGTGTTGTCACCTCGGCTCCGCTCGGTCTGACAAGGATGTTTCAAAACGAGATCAGTGTAGTCAACGAAATTTTCGAGCGGCCTCCATGCCCTTGTCAAATTCGAAATTAATATGCGTGCTGGAGTTGTTACAACGGCTCAACTCTTTGAGTACATTAAGATCACCATTAATCAACGCAATTTTCTTTGCGCGTGACCAGTTCTTAATTTGCTTTTCTCTGGCAATAGCATTATTCACGTAGCTGTGATATTCATAATGTACGAGTAGAAAAGGTCGTCGATCGTGAGTGTAACCAGTTTCGTTAATTCCCTTTTCATGTTCTTCCATTCTTCGTTCTATACAGTTGGTCATTCCGGTATAGAAAGTGCCATCAGAACATTGAAGAATATAGATGTAATAAATATTTGTGACCATTTGCAAATGTAAATACGTTGTTCCGTAGGAGTCGGTATTAAACGTTTGTAAACGTATTTTCGACATTACTATTTATATGTCTCTCGAATTGAAGCATCCTTGTCAGACCGAGCGGAGCCGAGGTGATAAGGCGCTTTTTGCCACGAATCATTTCTGTAGCAATTTGGCTGTAGCAATGTTTCATTTCTTGATTTTCTCAACCGTTGCTTTTTTTGGACGCAACAAAACGGAGAACCCAATCAAAAACGACAATTAGTAATGTGCTAATCATGAGGTAATGTTGTGGTCTTAAAGAAAGATGCACATCCTTGTCCATTATATGATTCAGATGAAATGCAGGAAGGACATAATAGATTATCAAGCAGTCGGTGAAAACTAATAATGGAATCAGGATCCGTAGCGGCTTGAAAATTCTTATAGTGAGTCCACTTAACCAACAAAGGAGTAACTGAATCGTTATTCCAAACGAGTTGCCGCTATGATGCCAATTGTATTGCATGAAAGCAAGCAGCGTGGCATATCCAAGAATAATAGTGCTGAGTACTGCTGTGACAATAATCTTGGTGTTGTGCATGTAAAAAGCGAATCAAAACGGCAAATCATCCGCACTCGGTGGTATCATCGCAGGATGATTTGGATCGGTGCTGGTTGCCGGATTGAAAGTTTGTTGCTGCGAAGGATAAGTACTCTTTTGAGTTCCGGGTTCCGGGTTGGAAGTTCCGGGTTGCGGTATAGCAGAAGCAGGCTTTTGAAAAGAGCCTTGCGTTGAGTCTTGCGTTTGAGGACGGGAAAGAATTGTAAGTACATCACCAAAAATTTCTGTGGTGTAACGTTTGTTTCCTTCTTTGTCTTCCCAACTACGCGAGCGGATTTTCCCTTCGATGTACACCTGTTGACCTTTGCGAAGATATTTCTCAGCTACTTCAGCGAGCTTTCTCCACATCACAATCTGATGCCATTCGGTTTGCTCCTGTTTATTTCCGTTTTTATCGCGGAACGATTCTGTTGTTGCTACGGGAAAATTTGCAACTGCGATTCCTCCTTCGAGGTAGCGAACCTCCGGGTCTTTTCCAAGATTCCCGATGAGGATTACTTTGTTAACTCCTGCCATGTTGTAGTGCGTAAAAAGTAAAATGATCTAAATTCTAAACTATGTATAAAGGTAAGTCGAATATGGGTTCAATGGATTTGCTTTTGAACCACATAGACACATAGATTATTACATAGTTTCGCATAGATTGTGCTCCTATGCGAACCTCTGCTTTTCTATGTGCCTATGTGGTGAAAACAGGCTCAGAACAGCTTCGATAGGTTTTTCTTAAAAATAGCCGGGAAGGCCAGATCAGTCAGTTTATCAATCAAAATTTTTCGAAATATTTTGGGCATCACTGCTTTCTTTTTCACCTCCGCAAAAACAAACCGCACATGAAGTTTCTGATGACTCAGCAAATGAATATGCTCATCCGAAACCGAATTGATTTTTATGGCCACATTTCCAATCACTTTTTTCCATGAGCTGCTTTTCATCACGAGTTTTTCCTGTAACACGCTCTCAGATTCAATGAGCGGAAAATCATACAGCCCATTCCATATGTCTTTTGCGGAGCGTTGACGAACAAAAGTATGCTTCCCGTTTTTCAAAATCAGGTAATAGAAAAATCGTTGCGTAACTTTTGTCTTCTTGCTTTTCACAGGAAGTTCAGCAACTAGTTTTTTCTCGAATGCAACACATGACAATCGAAAAACACAATTTCCGCAATCCGG
>CAZBYM010000499.1:0-3122 GCA_964495745.1 uncultured Chryseobacterium sp.
CGGCTTGTTTTGAAAAGAGCGGCAAAGGGAAATGAAGTGATCTACATTAGAGGCAACCATGATGACTTTCTTGATGAAATCATTCCATTCTCCTTAGGCAACTTCAGTATCCGTCGCGACTACATTCTCGAGTCGGGATCGAAACGATATTATGTTGTTCATGGCGATTTGTTCGATACCGTAACTACTAAATTGAAGTGGATCGCAAAACTTGGAGACATCAGCTACACATTTTTGCTCTGGCTCAACAGGCATTACAATAGTTGGCGCGAAAAGAAAGGGCTTCCATATTATTCATTATCGCAACAAATCAAAGCGAAAGTAAAAGAGGCGGTAAGCTTCATTGACGATTTTGAAACACAACTTTCCGCCGTTGCTCATACTAAAAAGTGTCACGGAGTTATCTGCGGTCACATTCATACTCCTGCGAACAAAATGATTGGTAAAATACATTATCTCAACAGTGGAGATTGGGTTGAATCAATGACCGCGCTAGTAGAAACATTGGATGGAGAATGGAAAATCATTGAATATGGAAAGTGGATTCAAGATCGCGCGCCTGTACATACTACCGACGTCATAAACCTCAATGAGCATTCACTAAGTTATAGTCCTGCAATAATGTCTAAAACCTCGCTGCGATGATTACAAAAGTTCTACTGGTTGTTCAAGGCGAAGGCCGCGGGCATATGACACAAGCCATTTCGATGCGCCAGATTCTTGATCGCAATAATTTCAAGGTAGTTGGTGTTCTCGTTGGCTGCAGCATCCGCCGCGAAGTGCCTCAGTTTTTCCTGGACCATTTCAAAGATGTGACTGTACAAAAAATTCAAAGTCCAAATTTTGTCACTAGTAGGAACCGAAAAATTAAAATCTGGCCGACCATCACGCACAATTTCAAGAATGCTCGAACCTATATACGCAGCGCCAAACTGCTTCGTCTTACTATTGAAGAAACAGAAGCTGATTTGGTTCTCAATTTTTATGAACCAACTTGTGGGCTTTATCATCTTATGCTCAAGAAGAACAGGAAAGTACAAATGATCAGTATTGCGCATCAATATCTAACGGGCCATAAAGAATTTAGGTTTCCAAATGGACATTTCATGGATAAAATCATGCTGAAGCTGTATACAGATTTTACGTCAGCAGGATCAGAGCATCATTTTGGATTATCATTTTATCCGTTAGACAATGAAAAAAAGTCGCGTATTCGCGTGGTGCCTCCTTTGTTACGCAGAGAAGTCATGCAAAGCGAAGTCAAACATGGAAATTACTTTCTCTGTTACTTGGTTAACTCCGGTTATGTAGAAGACCTGATGAAATGGTCAGAGAATTATCCGGAGATCACGCTTCACATTTTCTCCGATTTGAAAAGCGACGAGGAGATGAGAAAAATGCGGCCGAACTTATATCTGCACCGGCTCAACGACAAGAAATTCCTCGAATACATGGCAGGTTGTCAAGGAGTAATTTCAAGCGCCGGATTTGAATCTGTATGTGAAGCAATGTGGCTTGGTAAACCGGTTTTCATGGTTCCGGTTGAAGGTCATTTTGAACAACTTTGCAATGCAGTTGATGCGCTTCGCGCCGGTGCAGGTATTTATGATCGGACTTTTCAAATTAGCAAATTTCTGGAATGGTTACCAAGTTGGAATTCAGCTTCAATGGCCTTCAGACAATGGGAACAACAGGCTGAAACACTTTTTGTCAAGGAATTGCAACTTGCTATTGGAAGTGCGACACTTGACTCATCAACAGAAATTAGCAACGCGTAATTAATATTTGTATTCGTAACTTTATTCTATGAAAAAACGCATCGCGTTTGTTATTAACCCAAAATCTGGCAGCGACCGTAAAACAAATCGCGTGCAATTAATCAAGAGTTTGGTTTCTGATTCTTACGATTCCACAATTTTCGAATGGAATAAAGTTGCTGATCGAGATGAAATTTTCGGCAAAGTTCTTAATGGAGGATTTGATATTGGCGTTGCTGTTGGTGGCGACGGGACAGTAAGTCAACTGGCTTCTGCTTTAAGCGGATCCGATGTTGCCCTTGGAATTATTCCGTTCGGTTCGGGAAATGGACTCGCGCGTCATCTTCAAATTCCGTTGGATTATCCAGGTGCAATGAAGTTGCTCGAAACCGGAATTGTAAAATCTATCGACAAGGGAATTGTGAATGGTCATGATTTTTTCTGCACTTCCGGAACTGGGTTTGATGCGAAAATCGGAAAACTCTTCGCCGAAAGTACCAAGCGAGGTTTCTGGACATACACCAAACTTACTTTACGAGAGTATGCGAAATACAGTCACGAGAATTACAAGATTCATCTCGACGATAAAGTAATTACACGTGATGCATTTCTTATTACCACGGCAAACGCTGGCCAATATGGTAACGATGCGTGGATTGCGCCAGAAGCTTCAGTGATGGATGGACAACTTCGTGTTGTAATACTGAAGCCTTTTCATTGGTGGCATCTTCCCGGAATTGCGCTAAAAATGTTTCGCAAGAATGCACACAATTCAAAGTTCGTTGAAACACACACTGCAAAGAATATTCGCATTGTTCGCCCAACAAGAGGCGCAGCGCATCACGACGGCGAACCAGCAGATTTCAATGAAGTACTCGAAATAACCGTTGTTCCAGGTTGTCTGAAAGTTATTGTTGACGAAAAGTTTGCTGGGTAATTATCTGGCTATAGTTTGTGGCGGTGATTGTTGTGCCTGCGGCGCTTTACACGGCGAAAAGCGAAACGGAGCCTAAGCTAATTCCAAACCCACGAGCCTCGGCGTCTGCCCTATTGAAAATCATCGGTTGGTGGAGTGATTCGGCTGAAGCGTTTCACGCTCTTGAATTCACCAGTACAGAACTGAAAAATGCTGGCAGTACTCGAGTACGATCGCATATGCGATCCGCCGTTTCTCGTGGGTTAAGATCGTGCATGAATGCTTTCACGCCGTTCGGAGCCTGCCAGAGGAATCGAAGGGTGAAAAGCGCCGCAGGCATGTTAAACTCCGCTTGCCCGGAATCAATACACATTATGAAATTCTCCTGCCAATTCAAACGAAGGCTGTATTTCCCAAGCGGATCCTTCTTTTTTGTATCCCCAAAGATT
>CAZBYM010000500.1:0-3105 GCA_964495745.1 uncultured Chryseobacterium sp.
CCTGAAGGACTGAAAAACACGAGTACATCGTAGAACACTTCAGCGAGATCACTAAGATCGCTGCAAACCGTGCGGTACAAAACTGCTTTTGAATAAACGATCTTGTGCTTATCAAGAATCTCCGGAATATCTTCCTTATGTACGTCAGTGCATGGATAAAGGAACTTATCGTCTTTGTGTTTCTTGATGATGTCAATCAATTCGTTGATCGTAGCTTTTCCGTGGAAAATTCTGCGCTTTCTGTATTGCACATATTTCTGAAGGTAATATGCTGTTGATTCAGAAATACAGAAGTACTTCAACGTATCAGGAACCGTCACTCTCATTTCGCCGCAAATGCGAAAAAAGTGATCAACTGCATTTCGTGATGTAAGAATCACAGCGGTATGCTCTGCTATATTCACACGTTGCTGACGGAAGTCCTGAGCAGCCACACCTTCTACATGAATGAACTCGCGAAAGTCAATCTTCAGGTTGTATTTCTTTTGAAGATCAGCATACGGCGATTTATCGGTCTCAGGTTTAGGCTGAGTCACCAATATACTTTTGACTTTCAGGTCGATGTTTTTCGAAGCTGCCACTCAATGCGTGTTTTGGTGCCGTTAGTTCATTCCGACGAGCACCTTTACGATAACGACAAAGGGTAATATTTCAAGGGTGCAAAGGTATAGAATTATATAGAATATGGAAACTTTCCTTATTGAGAGCCCTATCCATGAAAGGCGTATAATTCTGTATAGCAGCACAATAGCCCAGGAAACGAATCCTGCCCAAACTAACCATGATTGAGGTACTTGATCCGCATATGCCAAACACAAGGCAATTGGGAAGAGTATGAGCCCCAATGTCTTGTTAAAAAGCACAATGTTGTAAATGTACTCCTGAGCGGCTTCTTTCATTTCAAAGAGGAATCCCAGAAAGCGAATACCGATGATTTTGACCAAATACGTTAGAATGATTGCCCCCGAAATCCATGCAACATCTGCAGGCTCCGCATAATCTGTGAAAAGAAATCCTGAAGCTTGCCAAAGAAACAGCGAAGCCATTAAAACAAAATTGACGAGCAAGAAAAGTGAAACGCGGCTCGACAATGCTGATTCTTCACGATACAAAGTCGAGACTGATGATGCACGTGCAAATCCTTGAACCAAAAGCACAAGGCGTTTGAAATCAAAAACACGAAGTGTGACCAGCATTGTGAAACAGACGAACAGAATGACGTGCACCCAAATTCCTCCTGCAGCAGCGTCTACAACTTTCGGATTAAAAACTACGACTGTGTCTGTCAACCACTTTCCGGAATTGGGATGTACCTGCAAGAAGAAAAACGCGAAATCAAGAGTGAGCATGCAGTGCGCGGAGGTTATTTGCAAATATAGCCCTGCTTCTTCTGGTGTTTATTGATGTTGAAAAGAAAAAGACCATCATGGAATAAACCAGATGGCCTTTTATTACTTGAATCTTGATTTATTAAAATTAGCAGTCCTATTTTTTCTTCGCTGGCACAGACATAACAGTATGCAATGTGACATCAATGCTTTCAGCAATTTTCTGTCCTACTGCAGTTGGAACTGTGATGTTATGATCTACTAGCAAAACGCTGAATTTACAATCCACGGTAATTACTCCACCTTTGATCACCATAGTCGCATTTAGCGTTCGCGGCTTCTTCACATTGTGTATTGTGAGATCTCCAGTCATTGTTACGTTGTGCGTTCCGTCTTTTGTGTAATCAATCACCTCATTGACCTTGCCATTGAATGTGGCCATACGGTTAGGATACGTCGCGTTTCCTTTCGAATCTTTTGGTCCTTGTTTACTGGTCTCCATGTAATTCTCATTGAAGTGTTCTTCCATGAGCGGATTAGTAAATCGGAATCCACGAACATCTACACTGGCAATTACCTGATTGGATTTTGTGTTCAACAGGAAAGTTGCAATAGTATCTGTTGCGCTGATGTCTTCAAGAGCCGTGTGTGAGAAGAAAGTAATTTTATTGCTTGCTCCGCGATAAACGCCTTGAGCTATGATAGCAGGACCAGCTACCAGTAAGAATGCAAGAATGATGAATGTTTTTTTCATGAGTGTAGTTCTTTGGTTTGTTCATCTGCAATGATCTTGCCATTACTTCCGAATTCAGGCATAAACATTGAAAATAACTGTATTTACAAATATAACCGACTTTTCGGGTAACTCAAATGGAGTAAACAATGATTTGGATCACAGAACAAGGTACTGACTGTCAAGACATAAGACTATCCCCATTTTTCCTCTTCAGGAAATGTTTTGCCTATTTTTGCAGCCCAACCCAAATTCAATTGGTTAATTGGTCGATTACTGATTAGTTAATGAAACGGTGCGGAGTAGAATCAACGAATTGGACATAAAATAATTGAAATATGGCAACTGATCAATATCAAGCTCCCGATTATTATTTGCTTGATGAACTTCTCACAGACGAGCACAAATTAGTTCGTGATAGCGCTCGTGCATGGGTGAAAAAAGAAATTTCTCCGATCATCGAAGACTATGCGCAACGAGCAGAGTTTCCAAAACAGATCATCAAAGGTCTTGGAGAAATTGGTGCGTTCGGTCCATACATTCCAGTTGAATATGGCGGACATGGACTCGATCAGATTTCTTATGGATTGATCATGCAGGAGTTGGAACGAGGAGACAGTGGCCTGAGAAGCTTTGTTTCTGTTCAGGGGGCCTTGGTGATGTATCCGATTTTGACTTTTGGATCGGAAGCGCAAAAAGAACAATGGCTCCCAAAACTTCAGCAGGGAAAAGCCATAGGATGTTTTGGGCTTACAGAGCCATCGAGTGGTTCGGATCCTTCCAGCATGCGGACAAAGGCCGAAAAAAAGAGCCCGAGCGCGACCGTGAAGGCCACGAACGGCTCGATGCTCCTGACCCATTCGACGAGCGCCGCGCAGCGCTTGACTTCGTAGATGTTGTCCCCGCTCAGGGCCGGGCACCAGGCCAGCATGCCGGCCCGGTACGTTTCGAGCGCTCCGACACCGAGTCCGAGAGCCAGCGCGCCGCCCCACCACCCTCCCGGCAGGAAGAGCCGCAGGCCCGCAAGCCAGAGCGGCAGGCGCG
>CAZBYM010000501.1:0-3096 GCA_964495745.1 uncultured Chryseobacterium sp.
AGTTTTGTCAGGCTTCAATCCCATTTGCAAACCAGCAATTGGAACACCACCCGAAGCAGCAACGTATTTGAGGAGGTCCCACATTTTCGCTCCGGTAATTGTAACGACAACCATTTCATTGTCGAAAGGCATGAGTTCAAAAATATTTCCTCTGGTAATTATTCCTTTTGGCAAGGAAGAACGCAATCCTCCGTTGTTAAGAATACAGACATGACCTTTGACATTATCTTCTGGCTTGTAAACAGTATTTGCTTCTTCAAGACATACATCTGCAACGAAATTCCCCAATAGCGTTTCTGATTTATCTTTCTCCTTCGGCATCGCCAGCGTAGTTTCTCCAACTACTTCATTCATGATGCTGTCCATTCCCAATTTGTAAGGAGCAAGAATGGCATGAGTAGCGGAATCGGATTGCGCGGCCGCAGGATTCATCTCCACATAACCAGGAGTGACTGAAGTCACATGAACTTTCCGGTGACAGGAAAATCCAATTGCAGTAATGAGAATGACGATTGGGAGAAAACGTCTCATGGGAAATACAATTGAACAAGTTTACCGAAAATCATTGGGGAATTTGCAATTTATCCGGAAATATTTTGCGACGTATTTTTGAGATGATGATTGCTTAACTTCGACACAAAATCAAACTATGTTCATTGCAGAAACTTCTATTCGGGTCAGATACGGTGAGACAGATCGCATGGGATATTCTTATTATGGAAACTACGCGGAATATTACGAAGTTGGTCGTGTTGAGGCCTTGCGAACTCTAGGTTGGAATTATAAAGAAATGGAAGACAGCGGAATTCTGCTTCCCGTTTATACGTTCAGTATCAAGTATCACAAGCCTTCTTATTATGATGATCTTCTCGTTGTGAAAACAATGATTAAGGAAATTCCTAAAGCGAGAATTCGTTTCGATTATGAAATGTATAATGCAAAGGGTGAAAGAATCAACGAAGGAGAAACTACTTTGGTTTTTGTAAATGCTTCGACGAAACGTCCATGCGGAGCACCTGCTGGATTTGTTGACGCATTAAAACCGTACTTCTGATAATTTACTCGGTTCGAATCCAGGTTGATTTCACTCCGGCAATTTTTCCGAGCTGCTCAATTACCAGATCAGCTTCTGATTTTCGTACCGCAAATTCCAGGGAACAGTCAAGTTGAAAGTCCTGATGCGTTTGCCCAAGTTCGTGATCCTTGAGAATCTTCATTACACCATTCATTGCATCATATGGAAATTCAATTCTGTAATATTCAGTGATGAATTTCTCTACGACAGTTGAATTGGCAATACATTCGGCAGCAGCAGAACGATACGCATTGATCAATCCACTCACGCCAAGAAGAGTTCCTCCAAAGTAGCGCACAACTACAATAAGAACATTTGTAATTCCGTTGGATTGAATTTGTCCGAATATGGGTTTGCCAGCTGTGCCCGAAGGTTCTCCATCGTCGTTCACGCGATATGCCGAATGATCTGCTCCTAATCGATACGCGTAACAATGATGATTCGCTCCATGATGGTCTTTGCGGAGGTGTTCCAAGATCGGAGAGATTTCGCTTGTGGATTTCACTGGAAATGCAAATCCAAGAAACTTGCTTCCGCGGTCACGAAAAATTCCTTCTGCCGGAGAAGCAATCGTCTTATATGTATCGTCGAACAACATCAACTGAAAGCAATTAGCCCAATGGCAAGAACTGAAAGTGCAATTCCAGCCCAGTTAAGCGCGGAGAGTTTTTCTTTGAAAATTAATGTTGCTCCGATTGCAGAGCATACAACAATTCCCATGTTGTTGACGGGATACATAGCGGAGGTATCCATTAATCCGGAGTCAAGCGCTTTGGTGACTGCATAAATAGAAAAGTAATTCGGCACACCGAGAATGATTCCACCAACCACACTCTTCCAGCTCAGATCTTCTTTATACCGAAATGTGCGATATCCAATAATGACTGCGCCAATGCAAAGCGCAGTCATGAAGGAAAGGCTAAGCAGAAATGGAATAAGATCTTTGTTCACTACCGTCATCTGCATATGATTCACTAACGCATCAATGATTCCACTGCCAACGAAAATGATGATTGGGAACAAGGCATATTTCAGATTGAATCCTGAACTGCCTGCTTTTTTTGAAGTCATCCACACCGCGAACATGGCAGCAACGATTCCAAGAATTTTGATCCAGCCAATTTGTTCTTGGTAGATAATGACCGCAGCAACGACGGGAATTACAACAGACATTTTATTAGCAACAGTTGCAACAGAGACTCCTGCAAGTTGGGCTGTTTTTGCAAGAGTGAAAAAAATGCTGATGAACAAAAATCCGAGAATGATTGCAATTAGCAGCGGAGTATCATTCCCTTCAAGGGCAAGAGGACCGGGAATTCCTACTAGTACAAGTCCAGTTGTTCCTGCTACCAGATAATTCACAACAATACCGTGCAAAGTATTCACTCCGTATTTTGCAAATCCCTTTAGAATCAGAAGGAGAATTGTATTCGTCAGAATACTAATCACAAGCCAGATCATACTTGTTTGGAATAATACGTATTCAGGATATCTGTTCCCGAATTGCGCGTTTCATCAGGAACTGCTGTAAACTTTGGCGCTTTGATTCCTTCATTCAGAATCTTGCCGGAATGAAAAACGCGAGCTTCGTCCCAGAGATTGTGTTGAATGAACTGATTCAAAATAGCAGCGCCGCCTTCAACAAGCACTGATTGCAATTTTCGATAATGCAGTTCTTCCATAGCTTGCGCAAGAGGATTCTCATCAAAATCAATTCGCACGTATTCTGCCCATTCGTTCGTGTAATTTTTTTCCGCATTGAAAACGATTGTTGGCGCTGAGCCATCGAGGATTTTCGCTTGTGGAGGAATTCTGCCTTGTCTGTCGAAAGTGATGCGCACAGGATTACTTCCGGTGACACGACGAACAGTAAGTTGAGGATTATCAGCGAGCACTGTATTCGTTCCCACAAGTATTGCAGGTTCCTGCGATCTCCAGGTATGTGAAAGCACAAGTGATTCTTCGCAGCTGATTCCTGCAGGCTGGTCTTGTTCAACAGAACGAACATGGTCGATCAATCC
>CAZBYM010000502.1:0-3095 GCA_964495745.1 uncultured Chryseobacterium sp.
AGACAGAAAATTTCGGAGTATGTGAAGGCAACTTTGGGTCAGGCAGCACGTCTTCTTAACATTCAAGGTTATACCCGAATTGATGCATTTGTGAGAATTTATTCGCCCGAAAGAGTAGAAGTAATTTTTGTTGAAGTAAATTCACTGCCCGGAATGACTCCGGCGACCTGTATCTTCCACCAGGCCGCAATCAATAGTTATAAACCATACGATTTTATTGACCGCATTCTTGATTTCGCTTTCCGGAGAAAAGAAATGGCTAATAAACAGCACGCCTGAATTGTGATGAAAAAAATAGGTGCTTTCTTCAAGAAAAGTCCGGTGTTGATCAGTTTCTTCATCGCTGGAGTTTTGTTGTGCCTTCTCATCTGGGGAATGTTTGGCTGGATGAAATCATTTACGCGGCATGAAGAGTTTGTTCAGGTTCCGGATTTTCAAAATCTGAAATCTTCGCAAGTAGAAAGTTTTTCCACAGACAAACTTGTGCGTTACACGATTGTCGATTCGCTTTGGGATCCACAGAAACCAAAAGGAATTGTGCTTACACAAGATCCTGCTCCTGGCACAAAAGTGAAGCAAGGGCGAATGGTTTATCTCTATACAACGGCTGTTGTTCCTCCGATGATTGCCATGCCAAAACTCGAAGATCTATCACAGCGTCAGGCACAATACATTTGTGAAGGTTACGGATTGAAAGCGGTTTTTAAGGAAGTGGATGACCCGCATCGTGGCGCTGTTGTGGAACAGTTGTATAACGGAAAACGTATTGAGCCCGGAACTCCAATTGAAAAGGGACAATCAATTGTTTTGAAGATTGGAAAAGGTGATGACAGTAATTCTGACATCAGCGTTCCGAATCTCATTGGATTAACTTTCCGTCAGGCACGAGGAAAATTAATTGATATGCATCTTGACTGGATGGTCGTTCCGGATGCGACAGTAAAAGATACATTGAATGCAATTGTTTACGAACAGAATCCAGCTCCCGGTTCTGGAAGAAAAATTATTCCCGGTTCCACCATCGATCTTAGTGTCACATTCGACAAGGCTAAGTTGGTTGGCGATTCCGCAAAATCAAAAACTCCATGATGAGTATCAAAAAAGTGTGTATCGCAGGAGCGTGCATGATGACAACTTTCGTTGCCGCACAGGAAATGTTGAAGCCGCTCACGTATGTTCAGCAATCTGATCGGTCTTCTGAAAGAAATAGTTCCGCTGTGTTTCCATTGGATACGATTGCGCTTCCTTCCAACGGCTTCCGTGATAATTTCATGTATGATTCGCGTCGTCCTGATACAACAATGTGGGATCTTGCAATAACAACAGGTGTTTATGTAAATCGTGGATGGGCAACCGCGCCAATTAATCTTGGTGTATGCACGTTTGATGGAATTGATGTGCAAGGATTTCCGTACGATCAATTTGCATCAGTTAATTCTTCGATGTTGTGTGATGTCTTGACGAGTCGTTATTTCGATCTCACCGCATACGATGCATCTGATTCATTGTACCTGAGTTTCTGGTGGGAAGCGCAAGGAAAAGGATATGCGCCGAATCAAATTGATTCTCTGCAAGTGCAAATCAATATTCCCGCATGGAATACTTCCGGCGAAGTATGGAAGACGGTTTGGTTCAAGGAAGGATACAATCCGCAATATCCTGATACTTCATTCCATGTTGCGATGATCAAATTGGATAGTGCTTCGTATTTTACAGATGGGTTCCGTTTTAGATTCCGCAATTACGCTTCCGGATGTGGAAGCAATGATCATTGGCATATCGATGAAGTATTGTTCAAACCAAATCGAATGGCGAATGATACTTTTATCAATGATGTGTTTTTCGTGTACAACATGCCATCGTTATTCACCGATTTTCATCAGATTCCCGGTTCACATTACACTGCTTCGCAAATGGCGAATAACATCACAATGTATATTCGAAACAATGACACGATCACCAGAAACGTAACGTATAGCTATGAAATATTTCAAGTTGGAAATCCGACACCATTGTTTAATTACGCGGGTGGTGCTGACGGAAATCTTTTTCCTTTCGATACTTCTGGTTACAGTACCTATGCGCCGCATGAGAATCCAAATGTGACGTATTCATACACTCCGTTCTCTGTTCCTGATACAGGCTATTATTACGTGAATCATATGTTGAAGAAGGGATCTGCTCCAACTTCTCCTGTTGACACGGTTACGTATTATCAGCGCATGTATAACACGTATGCATATGATGACGGTTCTGCTGAAGTTGGATATGGAATTTACGGTACCGGTGCATTGTTGGCGTATCGTTTTGATTTGCCAATTGGAGTTTTAGATACGCTTACGGCAATTCAAATGTATTTTCTTCCTGTTCTGGACATTGATGTTTTGCAGTATCGCGACTTTCGACTTACTGTTTGGAATCATAATGTTTCTACGAATGGCCCAGGAACAATTCTTTATCAGGAACGAGGAGAATCTCCTTACTATGGACCGGATGTTCCGAATCGTTTTGCAACGTACACTCTGGATAGCGGAATTGTAGTCTTGAGTGGAACGTTTTACATCGGGTGGCAACAGGAAGGTGTTGACCGTCTGTACATCGGAATGGATTTTGAGAACGATCAGAAAGATAAAATCTATTACAACACTTCAGGAGTTTGGTATACGTCTGCATTTTCCGGAGCGTTGATGATGCGTCCTGTGTTTGGTAATGCGTACGATGTTTCCGGAATTGATGATAACACCGGCTCGAATTTGATCAGCGTGTTTCCAAATCCGGCGAATGATCAGATCAATGTATTCGGACTTATGCCGAACATGAATTACACAGCTTCTGTAGTTGATGTTTCAGGAAGAGAAGTAGTTCTTCAGAATATTATTTCTACTTCAGCTACAATCGATGTTGCGGCGCTCGCACCAGGAATGTATTTGCTTCGAATCGTGAATGAATCGGGTGAGCTTGCGGGAGTGCAAAGAGTGATTGTGGAGTAAGTTGTTGTCGACTTCGGCTCCGCTCAGTCTGACAATCGGTTTCAATTGAAGATCAAATTTAGTAACGAGAGTTTTACGTGCTTCTTACGTTACTCCAAATTCGAA